>CAXMLR010000645.1:0-2921 GCA_964194275.1 uncultured Solirubrobacterales bacterium | reverse complement strand
GATCCATCCGCCCGCGGGCGGCGCTCCGGCCAGCGCGAGGTCGCCGCTGAAGCCAACCAGCACTCCGCTTCCGCAGGCCTCGTAGGCACGCGCCGCCGCCGTGTCGGCCGCCAGCGCCTTCGCGGTGGCTCCGAGGTCGAGCCTCACGCCACGCGGCAACCGCACCATGTGCCGTCGCGGATCGACTTCGACCCGCCGCCAGCCGGCCGTGGCGGTGACCGACACGCGACCGGCGGGCTCGTCCGTTTGCACCACCGGTGGCAGCGCATCGAAGTCCCGGTCGTAGCCGAGCGCGATCAGGGCGCCCCCGATTGTCGGATCAACGTCGCCGTCGGTCAACGCCGCTGCCCGCAGCGCCGCGCCCACGGCGCCGAGCATCACCGCACTCACCTGGACCGCAACGCCGCCGGCCGCGTTGAGGACAGAGATCTCCGAATCGGCGCGAAAGCGCGAACATGCCAGGTCGAACTCGTCGACCGTGTGCCGCACCGCCTGCTCGGCGCAACCGAGAGCCAGAGGATCGGTCACCGCAACCGTTGCGGTGCCGCCGAACGCCGGAAACGTGGCGCTGGTGTCGGTCATGGGCTCTGCTCAGGACCCGCCGGACACCGCGGCGGGCGCCGGTCCGGCCGGGGCCGGGGCGACCGTCGACGGCGCGGGCACCGGCTGCGCCGAAGCGGGCGCTGGCTGCGGCGCGCCGGCCGGCCCCTGCAGGCCGAGGGCGCCGGCGCTGGCCAGCGGCGGCAGCTTCAGGCGGGTGCTCGAAATCGAGGCGGTGCGCGTGCGGGCGTCCGCTGTGGTGTGCGTCCGGGAACTCGCGGCGGCGGTGCGTGCCGGCGTGATCGTCGAGACGAGCGCGGCGAACGCCGCCGTCAGCGCCGCCGCGCCGCTGGCCAGCCACCGCCGGGTGTGCGAGAGCCGCACCAGGGCGGCGTCACGCTGATGCGCCGCGCGTGCCTTGGCCGGGCCTCCCGAGGCTCGATCTCGATCGTTGGTCATGTCCAACATAGTTCGACAACTGCATCAGCTTTCGCTAAGAGCAGCATGAGAATTCCCCCATCCCTCTGAGGACCAACGACGACCACCTCACGCCAGCGGTAACACGACACAGAACGTCGACGCTTCCACGCTGACCCGTCCACCGTGACGCTCCACGATCGCGGCCACGATCGACAGCCCAAGCCCCGAGCCGGGCCGTCCGGAGCTCTCGGCGCCCCTCCAGAAGCGCTCGAACAGCCGCTCGCGCTGGGCGGGGTCGGGACCGGGGCCATCGTCGCTCACAGTCAGCGCCATTCCCGCGTCGACCCGGCGCAGCTCGACGTGCACCGTCCCCGCCTCGGGCCCATGGACCAGAGCGTTGTCGATCAGGTTGCTCACGACCCGCCGCAGCGCGTCCGCCTCGCCGCGCACCAGCGACGGATCCAGCCCCCGCAGATCGATCCGGTCCGCCGCGCCGTTCACCTCGCCGGCGACCTCACGCACGATGAGGTCGAGCTGCACGGGCGCGGAGCGCGGGGTGCCGGCCCCCTCGCGCTCCAGCACCAGCAGGTCATCGACCAGCCGAGCCAGCCTGACCGCGTCGCGCTGGAGATCGCCGAGGAGCTCCTCGTCGACGCCGTGCTTCGCGGCGTATTCGACGTTGCCGAGCAGGGTGGTAACCGGCGTGCGCAGCTCATGCGAGGCGTCGGCCAGGAACCGCCGCTCGCTCGCGCTGGAGCGCTCGAGCGAGTCGAGCATGCGGTTGAGCACACCGGACAGCTGGGCGATCTCCTCGGCCGGGCGCGCCATCGCACCCGAGATCCCCTCCCCTGTCGGCAACCGCCGCGCCGGGTCCCCGGTGCGCTCGATCTCCTGCGCCGCCCCCGCCAGCCGGCGCAACGGGCGCAGCCCGCGCCGGATCAGCGCGCCGGCGCTCAGCGCAGCGAGCAGAGCCACGAGCGCGCCGACCCCGGCCAGGATCACGGCCAGATGATGGGTGGTGGCGGCAATGTCGGTGGTATCGGAGGCGACCAGCACCACTCCCCCGGCCGCCAGCCCACCCAGCCCCTGCGCCACTGGCGCCGCATAGATCCGGAAGCGGCGTCCACTGAGCTGCACCTCCTCGAACCCCGTCCGTCCGGCCACGCGAGCGCCGCGGGCCAGCGCATCCTCGGGTAGCAGCCTCGCCCCGAGCGTCAGCGACCGCGCGAGAATCCGGCCCCGGGCGTCGAGGACTTCGACGGCGATCTGACGTCCCGACACAGGGGATTCGAGGGCTCCGGGATCGGTCAGGACGGCCGGCGCCGACACGGCCAGCTGCGCCACCTCCTGCGCACGCTCGCGCAGCGCCGTGTCGAGCGAGCTGCGCAGCTGATGGCCCACGAGCGCGATCGTCGCGGCCGTGAACAGCGCCACGGCCAGCAAGATCGAGCCCCCGGAGGCCAGGGCCAGGCGGGCACGCAGCGTCTTTGGATGACCCGGAGACATGCGCAACTCGCCAACTGTGCCGAATCCCAACGTGTTATGACACTTTGAACAGGGGCGCTTCAGCGAAGGTTTGGAGGCTTTGAGGCCTAAGCACGCAGCGCAAAACCGCTGCCCCTGACGGTCCTGATCAGCTGCGGCTCACCGAGTTTGCGCCGCAACCGCGTGATGTAGCGATCGACGACATTCGGCTCGGCCGCACTCTCCCAGATCTCATCAATCGCTCGCTCGCGGGTGACGGTGCGGCCGGGCTCACGCAGCAGCAGCTCCAGCAACGCTGCCTCCCGGCCGGTCAGCGCCACCGCCCGGCCCGCGCGCAGCGCCCGGCGCGCCTCCAGGTCGAGGGTCAGGTCGGCGTAGGAGAGCAGCGGCCGGGGATCCGCGCGCCGGCGCGTCAGCGCCCGGATCCGAGCGATCAGCTCCTGCACCGCGAACGGCTTGACGAGATAGTCATCGGC
>CAXMLR010000644.1:0-5192 GCA_964194275.1 uncultured Solirubrobacterales bacterium | reverse complement strand
GAGCCGCTCGGCTGGCGGGCCATGTACGAGCGGCTACGCGCTGCGCTGAAGGCTGCCGGACTCGACCCTGCGTTCGGCTTCCACAGTCTCAGACACAGCTCTGGGACGGCGCTCGCAGGCCAGGGGGTGCCGATGCGGACCTTGCAGGAATGGATGGGGCACAAGGACATTCAGACGACGCAGCGCTACGCCGACTACTGCCCGAACCCCGGGGAGCGTGATGTCGTTGAGCCGCGTTCGCGCGAGGTACCAATTCGGGTACCAATTTGCGCGCACCGCAGGGAACTGAGCGCAACTAAACCCAAGTAACATAAGGGTACGGACCCCAGATAAACCCCCTGGTCAGGGTTCGAGTCCCACCCCCGGAGCTTCACGAGACTGCTGGCGTGCATCATCACTGACCGTCCAGAGCGCTAGGGTGAACGCGAGGTGAAGCTGTTCATCTGCTACGGCACCTGGAAGCCCGCGCCCCGCCCCGGCGGGCATCCCTGCGGCACTGCGTATCACGCGCTGGTGGATGCGGGACATCACCCTGAGCTGATTCGCACCCACGGCCTGGGGATGCTGCCGGAGTTCCTGAACTTCAGCCCCGGCCGGCGTGAGGTCACGCGGCTGACCGGCAACCACTGGGTCCCGGTGCTCGTGACCGACGACGAGCAGGTCGTGCAGGGCTCGCGGGAGATCGCCGGCTGGGCGAGGGCGCATCCCGCGTGAGGGCCGAGCTGACGACCGCCGAGCTGGAGCGCTGGGAGGAGCATGGCGCCATCTGGCGCGCGCGGGAGATCAGCGATGAGCGCGTGGTAGTGGAGCTGTGCACCTGCGCCGGGGAGCCGGTTGACCTGAGGGCCAGCGAGGCTGCTGAGGTCATTGCCTACGTTCGGGCTCACCCCGCATGAGCTCCTAACCCCTCCACGAGCTCCGCCGCTCGGGTGGCTCCGTCGTTTACCCGCGCCCATGCCTTTAGCTCCTGCGCGCGTGCCGCCAGCGCCGGGGACCCCAGGACGCGAGCCAGCGCCAGCCGCAGCGTGCTCGGTCCCAGCAGGCGCCACGGCAACCTGACCCCGACGCCGGCCCAGTCGATCCGAGCGGCGTTCTCGCCCATGTCGCCGGAGTGCGGGACGGCCAGTACCGGCGCGCCCGAGGCCAGCGCCCGCGCGAGCGTCCCGTGGCCGGCATGGCTGATCACCGCCGCGCACCGCGGCATCGCGCGGGAGTACGAGACCCAGTCGACGAGCTTGATGTTCGGGGCCACGGCGAGTGGTTCTTCCAGCGGCTTGCGGTTGGTCGCCGCGAGCACGCGCACGGGCGCCCCCGCCAGCCCCCGTAACGCCGCCCGCAGCAGCACGTGAGCCGGGTCCTGTGCGGTCGACACGGCCACCAGCACCAGGGGGTCATCGCCGGGTGGGGGGTCGGTGTCGTGAAATGGCGGCTCCCACAGCAGCGGGCCGACGATGTGGACCTCCGGTGACCACAACCGGGGGTACTCGAGTTGCGGAAAGGTTCCGACGAGACAAAGCCGCTCGCTGAGGCCACCGTGCAGACGGGCGACCGGAGGCAGGCCGAGCTTCGCGCGCGTCTGGTTTAGTTCGTTCCGGCCCTGGCGTAACCCGGCCTGGACGGGCCGATCGAGCGCCGTCCATAGCGTCCGTCCCACGGCCGTCCGAGGAACCCGGGCGCCGAATGCATACGGGGGGGACCCGGGTGCGCTCGAGGGATGGACGTGGGGGATCAGCGTCGCCGCCGGGATCCCCTCGAGCTCGGCGGCCATCGCCGGGGCGAGCGTGAGGATGTCATGCACAACGGCGTGCGGCGAGGCGGCGCGCACTGACTCGCGCGTCTGCGCGGTGGCCAGGACCACGGCCTCGTAGGGCTTCAGCGGCCGCTCGCGGGTGGGAAACACCGGATATTCCGGCGCGGCGACGAACCGCATGCCGGCGCCCTCGACGTGCTGGTGCCATCGCTTCCAGGTCTCGAAGGTGACCTCGTGTCCGCGTTCGACCAGTCGGGCTCCGAGGGCCAGCATCGGAAACGCGTGGCCGGGATCGCCGAATGCCCCCAGGAAGATCCGCAGCGGGGTCGCCGCGCAGCTCAAGCCGCCAGCTCAGCCACCGCGCGCAGCTGGGCGATTCGGTCGTCGGCGGTGAACGCCATCGGCGTGATCATCAGCGTCCCCACTCCGGCCTCGCGGAACGCGGAGAGCCGGTCGCGCACCACCTCACGAGGGCCACACAGCGACACCATATCGATCAGCTCGTCCGGGATCGCGTCGCCCGCCTCCGCCTTCTTGCCGTCCAGGTACAGATCCTGGATCTCCCCGGCCGCCTCCTCGAACCCGTAGCGCTGGACCAGGTTGTTGTAGAAGTTCTGCTTTCGGGAACCCATGCCCCCGATGTACAGGGCGAGCACCGGGCGCATCAGGTTGCGCGCGAGCTCGCGGTCATCGGAGATGTAGGCGTTCACGGTCGGGGCGATGTCGAACTCATCGAGCGTCCGCCCGGACTGGGCCGCTCCCTCCTCGAGGAGCCGGCGGAACTCCGAGACGTACTCGGGGGAGAAGAACGTGGGGATCCAACCGTCCGCGATCTCCCCGGCCAAGGCGGTATTCTTCGGGCCGATCGCCGCGAGATAAATCGGGATCCGTTCCTGCTCTGGGGTGATCATCAGCTTCAGCGGCTTGCCGGGACCGTCGGGCAGCGGCAGCTCGATCGTCTCGCCGTGAAACTCGACGCGCTGGCGCGCCAGCGCCATCCGCACGACCTCGACGTACTCCCGCGTGCGCTGGAGCTGCTTGGCGAAGCGCTGTCCGTGCCAGCCCTCGGCGACCTGCGGTCCTGAGGAGCCGATCCCGAGCACCATCCGTCCTCCGGACAGCTCGTCGATCGTGGCCGCCGTCATAGCCGTCATTGCGGCGCTGCGGCCGGGCATCTGGAAGATCGCGGAGCCGAGCTTGATCTTCGAGGTGCCCGCGGCGAGCCAGGCCAGCACGGTGGCGGCATCCGAGCCGTAGGCCTCGGCGGCCCAGACCGAGTCAAAGCCGAGCCGCTCGGCTTCCTGCACGACCTCCAGCTGGTCCTGGGGGCCCATCCCCAGGCCCCAGTAGCCGACGTGTACTCCGAGCTTCATTTTGCAAGGTTCCTTTCGCGGAAGGAGATCGCTTGAGCGGTGCGACGGTCGCCGATAAGGTGACCACGCCGCCTGTGGGAGGCGATGAACCCTATGCGAGAACGATCCCGAGCGACGATCAGCCAGCTGCGCACGACGATCGCCTGCCTGCCCCGCGACACGAGGATCGCGATGCTGGAGGGGATCACGCACAACGAGATCATCGTCGGGGCCTACACGCACGAGGACGGAATCTGCCCGATGCTCGCCGCCCATCGCGCCGGCGGTCGGACGAACTTCATCTCGTTCGCCCGGGCGTGGGACCGCTTTGCTTTCCGGAGCTCAGACCCCAATAAGGCGCGGCGCGCAACCGATCGGGAGCTGCTGATCCTCCGCACGCACCTGGAGGCGAGCCTACTCGAGGACGAACGACCAGCGCCTGAGTTGCGCGAGGCGATCGCCGAGCATCGGGAGCTCGTCGCCGAGGGCGAGGCGCGCGCGGCGCGCAGCGAGGCGCAGACATCCAGGCCCGCGCGGCCGGGCGACCGCGACCGCAGCCACGAGCTCCGCGGGCGCCCCGGTTGGTCGTGGATGCGCGTGGTGCGCCGCTACGACGACTACCAGCGCGCGTTGGCTCGGCTCGAGCAGGAGCACGAGCAGGCCAACCTGCGCGAGCCGACGCACGCCTGACCCCGGAGCGCTCCCGCCGGCTGAGAGACTCTGGCCGTGACCGAGCTCGCGGCACCTTCCAGCCAGGGCCTGGGAGAGGAGCGGCGAACCAGCCCGCTCGAGCTCCTGTGGGACCTCGTGTTCGTGTTCGCGGTGACTCAGGTCACCGCGCTGCTGTCGGCCAACCTCACCTGGACGGGCTTCGGGCAGTCGATGCTGGTGCTGGCGTTGATCTGGTGGGCGTGGTCGGCGTTCGTCTGGGCTGCCAATGCTCAGGCCGCCAACTCGCCGTCGCTGCGCGCATGCCTGCTGCTGGCGACGCTGTTCATCCTCATCGCCGGGCTGGCGGTGCCGCAGGCGTTTCACGGGGAGGGAATGCTGTTCGCGGTCGCCTACACGGTGGTGCGCCTGCTGCACCTGGCGCTGTATGCCGACGCTTCTCGGCGCGGGGACGCGGCCTGGTCGGCGATCGCCGGGTTCGCCCTCACCGTGGGCATCGGGATGGCGCTGCTGGTCGTCGGCTCGCTGCTCGAAGGCGGTACCCGCGTGCTGCTCGGCGAGTCGATCGTGACGATCGGGGTCGGCGCCCGTCATGAGGGGCTGAGCGTCGCCGTGGTCGCCGCGGTGTCGCTGGGCCTGCTGATCACCGTCGGCCTGTGGTGGACATACTTCGACCGCTCGGCGGACGCCGCCGAGCGCCGGCTGCGAGAGCACGGCGACCCGGTGCTGACAGCGGCGGATGCCTACAGCTACCTGCATCTGGTGATCGTCGCCGGCATCATCGTCTTCGCGGTGGGGGTCAACGGGGTGGTGCACGCGGTCAGCGAGCCGCTGCGGACCGGAGCGAGACTGGCGCTGTGCGGCGGGGTCGCGTTGTACCTGCTCGGCCACGTGGCCTTTCGCCTGCGGCTGATGGGCGAGCTCGGACGCGGGAAGGCGGTGGTGGCAGTCGCGCTGCTCGTGCTGGCGCTGGTCGGCGGCTGGCTGCCGGCCTGGAGCGTGGCGGCGGCGATCATGGCCCTGCTCGCGCTTCTGTGTGTGGGCGAGACGGCGAGCGCCGCGGCGTGAGTGGCCGCCCTCCGGTTTCGGTGATCGTCCCATTCGCCGGCCCCCGCGGTCACCTTGAGCGTCTGCTGAGCGCGCTGGAGGAGCTGACGCTGGGCGAGCACGACGAGGTCCTCGTCGCCCTCAACCGCGCCATGCCGGAGATCGCCTCACCGCCCGGGCGTACCCAGCTGATTCGCACGATCGGGCTTCGTTCGCCGGGCTTCGCCCGCAACCGGGCCGCAGCTGCCGCTCGCGGCGAGTGGCTGGTGTTCATCGATGCCGATACGCATCCGGCGCCGTCGCTGCTGGCGGACCTGTTCACCCCCGGGCCGTCGGCCGACACGGCGGTCCTGGCCGGCGCGATCCGCGACGTA
>CAXMLR010000643.1:0-4090 GCA_964194275.1 uncultured Solirubrobacterales bacterium | reverse complement strand
CGTACATGGCCCGCCAGCCGAGCGGCTCGCCGGTCTCCGGGTGGCCGAACACGAGGCCGTCCGGATCCGGGTCGACAACGTCGGGCTGATAGGCGCGCAGCAGCAGCTCGAGCTCGCCGGCGACAGCATCGGGCATCGGCACCGACCGCTCCGAGCGGCGGGACTTCGGGGTGGTGAACGTCTTCTCCTTGCGATCCCACGTCCGGCGCACGCGAATGCGGGAGTGGACGAAATCCACGCCACGCCAGTCGAGCGCCTGCAACTCGCCGATCCGCAAGCCGGTCAGCGCGGCGGTCAGGTATAGGGCGCGGTCGAGCTGCTGGCAGTCGCCTGGGCGTGCGGCGTCCACGAGCGCCCACACCTCATCGCTGGTTAGGTAGCGGATCTCTGTGTGCGTCGGCGCTCGCGGCAGCTCGATGTCCGCGATCGGGTTGCGCGTCGCCCACCGCCGCCGTCGATCCGCGGCAAAGTTGAACAGCGCCCGTAGCGCGCCGACGTAGTTTCTGATGCTCTTGTCGGAGAGTCCGGCGGCGCGCATCCGGGCCATGGCGTGCTCAACGTCGGACTCGGTGATGCGGTCCAGCGACCGGGAGCCCAGCGTCGGCAGGAACCACTTGTCCAGCGCCGCATTGTAGGCGCGAATGGTGGATGCTTTCGCGCCCGTCGCCTCCAGGTGCCCGGTCCACGCCACGGCTGCGGCTTCGAGCGTGCGGGCGTGCTCGACGGGCGCTGCTGCCTCTAGGGTCGCGATCAGGTCGCGCAGCCGCGCTTCAGCCTGCGTCTTCGTCAGCCCGTCCGGCTGGTGCGGGGTGCGGACGGGGCCGATGCGCCGCTTCACTTGCCGTCCGTTCACGTCCCGAAACTTTGCGAAGTAGACGCGGCTGCCGTCAGCCTGGCTGGTGGTGATGATGGAGCCGGTGCCGTAGGCCCGGCGGTTAGGCTTGCTCTGCATCAGAAACCTCGTTTCCTGGTGCCACGGCGCCGGCGGCTGGAACCCGCGCGGCGCCAATTTCTTGGGTTGTTGACGACTGTACATGCTCCCCACCGGCCGCCGAGGTAGATTTTTCGCCGACCTCAAACCGTTCGATCTCGTCGAGCCGGTAGCGGTAGTACCGACCGAGCTTCACAACCGGAATCCGCCCTTCGCGCGTCAGCCGGTAGACCTGCGACTTCGGGACCGACCACCGCGCCGCCAGCTCATCAGGGGTCATCACCCGGCTCACGACATCACCCCGCGTCCGGAAAACTTGGCGGCGAGCCGCTCGCCGAGGCCGAGCGGCTGACGAGACAGCAAAAGAAGGCGAAGCGTGAGGAGCTTCGCGCGACGCACCGGGCCACCGCCGACGTCGCCAAGCTTGACCCCGAGAGCGACGAGTACCGCGATCTCGTCCTCGGACATCTGCCCGATGAGAGCCACCCGGGTGCCGCCGCAGTCCTCGGCCGCCAGTCTTTCAGATCCGACGCGCTCGGCCGGCGATGGGGCCCCCTCGACGAAGTGGACGAGAGTCAGATCATGCGGGATCCGCGCGGATCCGCATAGCGAGGAACGACAACGCCATCAATCGCCTCCTGTCGTCGTCAGCGCTCGGTTGATCTTCGCGTCGAGGCTCTCGCGCTTCGCGAAGTTGTCCAGGGTCCGCAGCGCAGGATTAAGCTCCATCGCCTGGTTCAGCGCGCGGCGCTCCGCGAGCAACTTCTCGACTTGGGAGGCAACCGCGTTTTCGCCCCCTCGGATCGTCAGTAACAGCGGGCCGATTCGTCCCCTTTTGGGGCGTGGGGTGATGAATCCCCCTGGCTCGAAAAGGGGACGCTCAAATCGCGTCGGACGGTGCTCGGGCGGAACCGGGTATCGGCACCCTCCCTCGCCCGCTTCGCCCGCTTCTTGCACGCTTCCGAGCAGTAAATCTGATCGCGTCGAGTCGGGATGAACTCGACATCGCAGAGCGGCCCCGAACATCGAACGACCGGAGGGGTTGATGTCTTTGCAGTAGTTGATCTGACTGACATGAGCCCTTGTCCCGACGAGTCCCGGTGCGACCTCGCACCAGTCTCCGGGTAGCGCGCCGCACGCCGGGCACTCGTGAGTCTTCCACGCCCGTTCCGGATGACTGGTATCGCTCCGCTGTAGACCGCCACGCTTGCCGCGGCGCAGGCACCGCGCCCGCTCTTTGGCTCCGCACGCAGGGCACGAAACATCTAGATGGCGTGGCCGGACACGCTGCTGTTTGCGCGCCCGGTCTCGCCGCGCGCGTCTCATCATCTCGTCGCTAGCGTCCTCGATGAACACGGCGAGCTCGTCGTTGTCCGTGTCGCGGAGGAACGCGCTTGACGGTTGCTCCTTGACCAAGACAACGAGGTTGCGTGAGCTCGTCCGCCGCTGATCGCTTCCCGCCTCGGTGAAGCCAACACCAGCAGTAAGGTTGAAGCTCTAGGCTTTGAGCGTGTACAGCCCGGAGGTCGCCTCACCGGGCTTGAGCGGCCCCAGGATGAGCTTGCCCGGGCCAGAGGCTCGAACCCGGTGCTGTCAGTAGCGCAGCCGCGCGAGCTAGGGCTGCTGTCGCAGCGGTGAGGTGGCCCCGAAGAAGCTCACATGCGACGGCACCTCCAGCGCGCCGATGAGGTGGATCCGGTAGTCGAGCTGATTGGTCCAGGCGCTCCGGTGCTCGTCGTAGCTGGTCATCCGGATCTCCGCGTCGGCGTCGGAGGTCAGCAGGCAGCACTTGCCGTCATTGGTGAGCTCCCGCCGCTTGGCGGGGAAGTCCTTCGGATCGAACTTGCCGTTCTGCTGCCAGCTGGCGCTCGCTGGGTTGCTGATCTGGAGCGGCCCGTTGCGCAGCTCCTCGGTCGCGGCGATGAACTCCACCTCGCTCAGAGGGGTGCCGTCGGCGTGGGTGACGGCCACGAGGTCGATGTCCCCGGTCACCCGTACCCAGCCCGGGGCATTGACCGGCTGGGGACCGCGCGGGTTCACCTCGACTGACAGGAACTGCCCGTCGGGTCCGGAGGACCGAAGCTGGAAGCCGAACTCCTGGTTCGGCCCGTTGGGCAAGCGCGCTGTGGGGCCGACGTTCTCCTCGTATGGCCACTCCTGCACCTTTGAGCCCCGCTTCGCCCACGCGCGGTACTCGGGCAGCAGCTCTTTGAGTTCCTTCTCCCGCTGCGCCTGCCGCTTGAGTACCTCGGTCCAGTATGGGTTCTCGGCTCCCCATGGTGTCTTCTCCTTGACGCCGTTGGCGATCAGCTTCTCGATCACCCTTTGCCGAGTGGGAAGCTTGGTGTTGAACACCAGGCTGGCCAGGTCGTGGCTGTCAGAGAACCCCAGATACGCAAGATCGATGCGGTTGACGTTCTTCAGCTTCAGCCAGAACGGCTTGGGGATCGCCCCCTTGGCCAGCCACTCAAGCGATTCCGCCAGCCGCGTGCGCAGCGAGACCTTCAGGCCGTGGCGCTTGGTGAACGCCCGCAGCCACTCGGCTTGGCTCTTGCTGAGCCCGGCGAACGCCTCCGCCATCGCGTCGGTGACCTTCAGACCCGGCTTGACGTACTTCTCCAGGGCGAACAGCACCTGCTTGACCGGGGCAATCCGATCCACGATCGGATTGACCTTCTCAGCCACCTTTGCGAAGAAGGCGGTCTTGGTGGCAGCCAGCTTGGCCGCCACACTGGGCAGGCGGGCAAGCACGGCCGGGGTGAGCGCGAGCGCGAGGTTGGTGAACTGCTCTCCGGTCTCAGACCCGAGGTCGTGGTAGGCCTTGCGCCAGTCGCCGCAGCAGCGCTCCTGCTCGACCTTGGTGTAGCGGCGATAGACGGCGGCGTCGAGCTCGCGGTACAGCTTCACGCTTGCTTCGGCCAGGCTGTGGATGTCGGGGCCGAGAACCTCCTCGATCAGCTGAGGATCGCCGCTGAACGGGGCGTAAACCTTGAGCGCGGTGTTCAGCACCCCGTCGATCAGCTGCTTGCGCAGCACCGGATCGTTCTCGGCCACCGTCCACAGCTCGACCTCCCGGTTGAGGTAAGCAAGCGCCCCGGTCGGGGCGGTGACGAACGCCCAGTTCAGCGCCGTGGCCCCGAAGTCATACAGTGTCCCGGC
>CAXMLR010000642.1:0-2911 GCA_964194275.1 uncultured Solirubrobacterales bacterium | reverse complement strand
CCTCGAGCTCATCCCGCTGCCGGTCGATCTCGTTCTCGCCGTCGCCCAAGCGCTCGGCGAACTGAGCCGCCCGCCGAAGCACGGACTCCTGGCGCTCGCCCAGCGACCCGATCCGGCTGTCGAGCGCAGCGGCCCTTCCCCGCAGCTCGGCGAGCGCATCAGTGGCCGTACGCGACGTCGCCTCCGCGGCGTCGACGCGGGCGGCGGATGCCTCGCGAACGAGCTCTAGCTCACGCTCGAGTCTCGCGAGCTCGGCGTCCTTTCCGACCAGCTGCTCCGCCGAGAAGTTGGTCAGCTCGACCAGCTCAGCGACCGTCGCCTCGGCCTCCGCTCGAGCAGCTAGCGTGGCGTCCCGCTCCTGCGAAACCGATTCCAGCTCACTCTCCAAGCGCTCCGCACGCTCCGTCGACGCCTCGCGAACGAGCTCCAGCTTGCTCGCCGCCTCGTCGACCGTACCGTCAAGCCACGTCTCATCCTCCACCCGCTCCCGAAGCCGGGAGGCTCGCTCCGAAGCCGAAGCGGTCGCGTCCTCAAATGCAAGCAAGCGCTCGATCACCGTGTCGGCAATCGGCTCCACCGGCGCCAGCGCAAACCCCCGCGCCTCAGCCAGCTGAATTGCGGTGGCCGCCACGTCGACTGCCCGCGCCTCGAGCTCGCCGCCCAGCTCGTCGACGGTTCCGTCGGGCGAACCGTCGTCCTCCACACGCTCCCGAAGTTGGAGAGCGCGCTCCAAGGCGCAAGACGTCGCCACCTCCAGCGCCGACAACCGCTGGATCGCTGCGCCCGCCATGGGCTCCACCGACGCCAGCGCACCGGCGAGTCGCCCGTTTACGCCCGCGACGCGCTGACGCTCCGCCGCCAGGAAGTCAACCTCGTCCTCCAGAGGCTCTATCAGCTCCCGGGCCTCAGCGAGCTCACGCTCAGCCTGCTTGCGAGCCTCGTCTGCATCGGCGATCTCACCCTCGAGCTCGGCGACGCTCGTGCGCGACTGGTCGAGCTCAGCCTGCAGCGAAATCCGATGGTCCCGCTCATTGTTCAGTTCGCGGCGTGCATCCACCGTCCCGTCCCGCGCGGCATTCAACTCGCGGCGCACATCGGCCGCCCGCGCGCGCTCGTAGCTCAGCTCGCGGTCGAACTCGGTCCGCCGGGCCCGCTCGGCTTCGAGCGGGCCGGCCAGCTGTTCGGTCTCGGCGATCGCCTGATCGAGATCGTCGGAGCTGGCGTGGACGCGGTCGATGAGCGCGCCCAGACGTTCGAGCGCCTGGGCGGCGTTCTTCCAGCGCCCCTCGTTATCGGCTAGCCGTTGGTGTATCCATCCGGCCTCGGCGTCGATGACGCTCAATGCATCCGCCACGCCGCGGTCACGCGCCGCGATGCGCTCTTCGAGGCGTTCAATCTCGGACTGCAGCCGCGCGGATTCGTCCCCGCCCGTCGGCGTCCGTCCCCGCGTCGAGGGGGGGACCTCATGGCCTGAGCCGCTGGTCTGTGAATCGGCGAGCGACAGCGAGAAGACTGCCCCGTCGACTTCCAGCGTGAAGGTCACAACCGTTCGCTCGAGGAGCTCGGTCGGCACGCGATAGCCGCCCGCCCAGGAGGAGCCCTCGTGGCTCGCTGTCGGAGTCGCGTCGCTGCCGGGCAGGAGCTCGAGGACGTAGCGAGCGCCGCCGATGTGCGCTACTACCCTGGGTCGGTCGAGGCGCCTCGGCCGAGAAGCGCCCCATCGGCCGCTGACGCGCAGCAGCGCGAGGCTCCGAGTACCCGGAACGAGCCGAGACTCGTCCAAGTCAAACCACACATCCCCTTCGAGATCAGTGAGCCTAAGCGCCGGCACCCACCCTGCCGCTCAGTTGTCCGTAGGACACCGCTCCCACAGCCTTGGGCTGGGCAGCGCGAGCCGCTATGGTAACCGCTTTGAATGGGATTGTGTCCACCAGACGTGGTGAGGAAAGCGAAGGGGCCCCCGAGAGAGATGTATGACGATCACGCAGGTGCCAACGAGGCGACGCAGCCTGGAGATGACGCGATGAACGCCATCGACGGCGAAGTACCCGTCACGCCGGACGATGAAGAGCACGGCGTAGCCGAGGAGAAGGCGACGTCGCTCGAGCCGAACGCGACACTCGAGCCGAACGCGGGCGACCCGATCCCCGACGAAGTGTCGCTGGAAGAGCTCGCCGCGGATCACCGCGCAGCAATCGATCGGCTTCGCACCGCAGCACGGGAGCGTGAGGCGGCCGTGCGCACGCTGCGCGAGGAGGTCGCCGAGCTCTCCGAGGACATCAGCCAGATCCGCCAGGTACCGGCGGCGCTGATCGAAGACCTCAACAAGCTGCGCGACGCGCTCACCGTGGCGAAGCAGCAGATCAACGCTCGCGCAGAGCTGCTGGCAAACGACCCCCTCACCGATCCAGAGCCGGAGCCGGAGCCCGTTGAAGCCGAGTTAAATGGCGCCCTTGACGATGACGGGGACCGTGACGACGACGACGACGGCAGCAGCGGGCGGTTTCACCTCCGCAAGCGGCGGAGAAAGGCCTGAGACCCGGTCACTTCGAACGCGTCGCGTTCCGGCGAGACGCCGGAGCGAACCCCGAGGAGATCGTGCTCGCCCCTCCGGGCCCTGCCACAGCCGTTAACCGATTTCCTGGCAGGACTTAGGACTGGCTGCTGATGTGCGGAATCTGCGGGGTGGGCGGATACGGAGCACAGCAGCCGATCGCGACGCCGACGCTCGAAGCGATGATCGCCGCGATCGTGCATCGAGGGCCCGACGAGGCTGGTCGCTATGTGGGACCCGGCATCGCCTTGGGGATGCGCCGCCTCAGCATCATCGATGTCGCGGGCAGCCACCAGCCGGTGGCCAACGAGGACTCCTCAGTGCACATGGTCTTCAACGGCGAGATCTACAACTTCC
>CAXMLR010000641.1:0-2673 GCA_964194275.1 uncultured Solirubrobacterales bacterium | reverse complement strand
GGGTGTCGGACATCGCCGATGAGGCGGGCGTCGCCTACGGGCTCGTCTATCACTACTTCTCCTCCAAGGAGGAGATCCTCGACACGCTGTTCCTCGAGCGGTGGGACGTGATGCTTGCGGCGATCGCCGAGGCTGACGCCTCGCGACGCACGGGTCGCGAGAAGCTGTACGCGATCGCCTCGTTCATCATCGACTCCTACCGCCGCGATCCTGAGCTGATGAAGGTGATCATCGTCGAGGTGACCCGGGCCGCGAACACGTTCGGACGGACGCACCTGGCCAAGATCCGTGACGCCTACCGCCAGATCGCCGCGATCGTGGCCCAGGCTCAGAAGGACGGGGCGTTCCGCAGCGAGATCACCCCCGAGTTCGTCGCGCTCGCGTTCTACGGCTCGATCGAGCAGATCCTGACCGGTTGGATCTTCGACAGCCTTCCCGTCAGCGACGATGAACTCGAGCGCGCCAAGACCCTGATCGTGGAGACGATCTGCCGCGGCGCGGAGAAGTAGCTCGGGGATGCTGCCGCAGTTCAGGCCGCCGAGTCTGATTGAATTCCCACCGATGACGGAGAGCCCTCTGGTCAAGCGACTCATGTGGTCGAGCCTGCTCGCCGGATTTGGCGCGCTTTCGAGCGTGGCGACGACTCGCGCCGCCGCGCTGATATGGAAGCGTGTCTTCGGGGAAGAACCCCCCGAGTGACCGAGCGCCCGGAAACTCCAGCAGGCGAGCCGCACGCCGACGAGCCGGCGCCGCTGGCCGAGCTGGCTCCGGTCGACGAGCCGGGCACGGTGGCCCAACCCGCTTCCGCCGCGCTCGGAGCGCCCCCGTCGCCAACCCCAACGGTTCTGCCACCCCGGCCAGCGGCCACCGCCTTGGTCAGCGAGTCGGATCGTCCGGAGAACGCGGCCGATCGCCCGGAGATCCAAATCGGCGCTGCGCTGGCCGGTGGTTTCGTCCTCGCCCTGATCCTCAAGCGCCTTGCCCGCTGAGCGCCCACCCGATAATTTCGCCACGGCGGTGACCGAGGTCTCTGAGCGAGTCAGTGTGCTCGTGCGGGAGGAGATCGAGCTCGCCAAGGCAGAGGTGACCGACAAGGTGGCGAGCCTGGCCCGAGGCGCGGCCGCGGTGGCGGCGGGCGCGGTGTTCGGAATATTTGGCGTGATCATGGGCCTCGGAACGCTGGCCTGGGGACTGAACTCGCTCCTCTCGAGCCTGTGGCTCGGATTCCTGATCACCTTCGTGATCCTGCTGCTGCTCACCGGCGGAGCGTTCATGTTCGCCTGGCGCAAGCTCAAGGTTGGCCCCCCGACTCCCAAGATGGCGATCGACGAGGCGAAGAAGATCCGGGAGACGGTCAGCGCCAAGCCGGGAGCGGCGCGTTGATGGCGACCCGCACGCCCGACGAGATCCGGGCCTCGATCGAGCAGAACCGGCAGGAGCTCGGAAGCTCACTGGAGAAGCTGCGGTTTGAGGTCGTGCGGATGACCGACTGGCGTGCGCAGCTGCGCGGGCACCAGCAGCAGTTGACGATCGGGGCCGGCGTGGCCGGGTTCGTGCTCGGCGGCGGCATCGCTGCGTTGGGCGCGCTCACCTTCGGGCGCCGCCGGCGCAACCGCGCCTAGCGCTGCGGCCCGGCACAGGGCAAGCGACACGACCACGCGCGAGCCCCACACTCTGATCCGATCCGGGCGAGCGTCAGAAGCTCCGAGCCTCCCGGCTAGAGCAAAGAGCTTGGAATCCCCCCGGCCCCGAGCAGCCCCGGCCCGACGTGTGTGCCGATCACCGGGCCGATCTCCGAGACCATCACTGGGTCGCAGCCGAAGATCTCGACGCCGCGAGCGACCAGATCACCAGCTTCTTTTGGAGCCTGAATGTGCTGAATCATCCACGCGTCGGCGCCCGACTCCTTGCACGTGCGCAGCAGTTCGACCATCCGCTCGAACGCTCGGCGTGAGGTCCGCACACGCTCGACCGGGGTGATCTCCGATTCCACGGTGAGAATCGGCTTGATCTTCAGAGCCGAACCGAGCCAGGCCTGCGCGCCGGCAATTCGTCCGCCTCGGCGCAGGTACTCGAGCGTGTCGATGGCGAACCACAGTTTCAGCTGAGCCCGCGCCCGCTGCGTGCGCTCGGCCACCGCGGTCGCGTCGGCCCCCGCTCGCGCGGCCGCCGCGGCGGCGAGCACGACCAGTCCTTGTCCCCCGCATGCGGAGGCAGAGTCGATCACGTGGACGCGTTCGGCGCGTGCCCCAAGCCGTTCTCTGGCCTGCTCGGCCGAGCGGACGGTGCCGGACATCCCGCCGGCGAGATGGATCGAGACGATGTCGTCGCCGGCCTCGAGGATCGGCTCGTAGACCTCGAGGAAATCGCCGATCGACGGCTGCGACGTCGTCGGAAGGTCCGCAGCGGTGCGCAGACGCTCGTAGTAGGCATCGAGATCGACGACCTCGCTTTCTCGCTTGGTCTCGTCATCCCAGTGCACGTACAGACTGACCTGGTGGATCTCGTTGGCGGCGACGAGCTCCCGGGTCAAGTAGTGACAGCTGTCGGTGACGATGGCAACGCCCATGGCCGCGCCACCCTAGCAGCGGCACCGACCGCGGCAATACACGGCCCCGGACCTTCGCGACACATGGCTCGGACCCTCGTCACCGGCGCGGCCGGCTTCATCGG
>CAXMLR010000640.1:0-2628 GCA_964194275.1 uncultured Solirubrobacterales bacterium | reverse complement strand
AACGTCGCGGGGGTCATCTTTTACCGACTGATAGGAGCAGCATACATATCACGTCGGACAGCACAACCTCAGTAAATCCGGGCGATTTTCCGACCATCCGCCAGACTTCCGCCCTATACATCTGGAGGACTTCCGCCCTATGCCGGCCTGGCACTTGGATTCTGCGGTCGGCAGGGTGTCGGGCGGGCACGGTCGGGGCCAACCGTCACGGCTCGCACGGGCGCGGCTGGATGTGGATCCAGGACCCTCGCACGGTGATCGCACCACGCGGTTCTCTGCCCGCCGGGCGATTCGACGGACGTTTGGCTGCCGATCGGGCGCTCTGCGTGTCCGGACTGGGCCAGAGAAGCAATCGCCTGCTCCTCGGAGCGCTGTGCGTGACCGTCGCCGTCGCGGTCGCGCCCCCGACACACGTCCGGACTCCCGCTGGCGACGCTGGGCGCCGATGACGCGGCCCGGCCCGTTGGCTCGTGACGTGCCCGTGATCGGCTACCGCTCGTGGAGCGTGAAGAACGGCCGGCTATGCGCGCTCACCGCTCGCGTCGCTTGGGTGCCGGGAGTCAACACGGCGCGCTGTTATGGCCCCCGGGATTGCTCGCCTTCTCCTGGCCAGGACTGCGACTGCGGGTTGTACGCGGCTTACCTTGCGCCCACCGAAGTCGACAGCCTGGTCATCAACGGCTTCGATGTTGTCGGTGCGGTCGCGGCCTGGGGAGAGCGTCAACCTGACGCCGACGGGTTTCGCGCTGAGCACGCCCAGGTCGTCGCGCTCGCCTACCCGCCGCAGGCGACCGCCGAGGTCGTCATGAGCCTCGCCGCGCTCGCGGCGGCCTATGACGTGGACCTCGTCGCGCTCGCCGAGCTGCCCGCAGCCGCCGCGACGCACGGCAAGCGACTCCCCCGCCCGGCAGCCGTGGCGGCCGTGGCGCGCCACGGCACGCTCGCGAACCTCAAGCGACGAGGGACGCCCGCGCCGGCGGCTGATCTCGCCGAGCCGGCGCCCGGGTGGCAGGACCGCGTGGTCGAGCTGACGGTCGCGTCGCGGCGCTTGACTCGCGATCAGCTCTACCTCCACCTCACGCACGGCGAAAGCACGCTGTGCCACCTGCGCGTGTTCTCCGCGCCGGACTGCCCGGCGGTGGTGATCGCCGGCAACCTCAACGGCCGCACCGGCAAGTCGGTGACCAACGCCGCGACCGGCCTCGCCGCGGACATCGCCACCCGCCTGATTCGCGAGGGGCCGTTCTCGTTCATCGAGCACTCCCCCCGCGACCTGTTCCACTCCGGCGACCCGACCGTCTCGGCCGCTGAGCGGAAGTTCACCCCGGTCACCTTCGACGGTGAGGGCAGCCCTCGGTTCGGGATCGCGCTCTCGCAGGAGGAGGTCGAAGCGATCGTCGGGCAGCCCGTGGTCGTGTTCCCCGCCGGCTACTACACCCCAGAGAACGTGGAGCTGGTCAAGAGCAAGCCGCACGCGCAGATCGCCGCGGACAGCCTCGCGCCCTCCTGCCCAGATCACGGCCGGGCATACCCGGAGTACTGCGCGCAGCATCAGAGCGCTTGTGAGGCCCGCAACGCGCGCGAGCAGCGCCGCTTCCGGCAGCCATCGAGGAGACTCGCTCACGCCTGTCTGTGCGACGGCAGCTTCGAGGGTCGCTGGCACGAGGAACCCGGTTGGCGAGAGCCGCCAGGCGCGCTCACCGTCAACATCGCCGGATATAGGTCGCGGATCCATCCGGCGCCCGGGCACGATGAGTTCGCGTGGGGATACGGCGGCTCGGGCTCGTATGCGGTGTCGCGCGCGATCCTCGCCGACTGGCACGGCCACGAGGTCGCAGTCCCGCTCAGGGAAGCATTCGCCGAGCAGGTGATCGCCGGGCTCGCGAAGGACGAGTTCACGCTGCCGTTCGAGCGGGTCGCGGCGTGGCTGAGCGAGCAGTGCCGCGAAGCGCGGGGCCTGGTCTTCGTCGCGAGCACGGCCGTAGATCCGGCCGGCCCCAGGTTCGCGAATCACGTCGGATCCTTGATCGCCGACGACCTTGTCGAGCAGGGCTTCGAGGCGTACCTGCCCCGCTACGCGATCGGCAGCGGCCGGTGCGACCCGTTCGGCGCGGAGGTGATCGCCAGTCACCGCGGCGCACTTGCCCGCGCGAGCTTGATCGTGGTGCCCTACGGGCTGGCTGACACCGCGCCACCGTCGCTCGAAGCGGCGCTCGCGCTCGACTACGCGCGAGATGACCGGGACATCGCCGTGGTCATTGCGGCGCTCGACGAGGCGGTCGCGCTCCCCGGCACCGACCTGTACTTCGCGGCGATGGGCGCCACGGCCACTCCCCCGGCGGACGCGAACACCCGGATAAATGGGCAGCCGATCGCCGCCGAAGTACGCCAGCTCGTCGAGCAGAGCGTGAGCCGAGTCCGTCGAGGCTGAGCGTGGCGGAGTGGGTCAGCCATCGCCGCGACCCGGCCTGGACGACGCAGACCAGGGGTAGCTCAGTAGAAGCCCGGCTGGCGCCATCCAGCGTCGAGGCCCAGTCGGTCGCGGGCGCGCAATTGGTCGAAGACACCGACGCAGCCTGAGACGCGGAGCGGTAGCCCATTGATCCCGCCGGTGGCGACCCGCGAGCC
>CAXMLR010000639.1:0-6937 GCA_964194275.1 uncultured Solirubrobacterales bacterium | reverse complement strand
TCGACATCCTGGTCAACAACGCCGGCTACACGCTCGACGCGCCGATCCACAAGATGAGCGACGAGTGGTTCCAGCGAATGCTCGACATCCATTCGATCGTCCCCTTCCGGATGTGCCGGGCGGTCGCTCCCCACATGCGCGAGCCGGCCAAGCAGGAGCGCGAGCAGGGCCTCGAGGTGTTCCGCAAGATCGTCAACGTCTCCTCCATCTCCGGCACGATGGGGAACGCCGGCCAGGCCAACTACTCCTCCGGCAAGTCCGCCGTGGTGGGACTGACCAAGACGCTGGCCAAGGAGTGGGGTCAGTTCAAGATCAACGTCAACGCGGTGGCCTTCGGCTACATCGAGACACGCCTGACCGCCTCGAAGGACGAAGCGAACACGATGGAGATCGGCGGCGAGCGGGTGCAGCTCGGGATCCCGGATCAGCTCCGCGGCATGGCCTCGATGCTGATCCCGCTCGGTCGCCCCGGCACGCCACAGGAGGCCGCGGGCGGAGTGTTCTTTCTCTGCTCCCCGTGGGCGAACTTCGTCAGTGGCCAGGTGCTGAACATCACCGGAGGTCAGTTCACCGGGATGACGTCGTAGCCGGCGAATCAGCCTGCACCCGCGCCAGCGGCCCACTGGGCAAAGCGCAGCACGCGATAGCCACGCTCGACTCGCTCCCCCCGGCATCAACTCGCGGTTGCGCTCGACCGCGCGGCGATCATTCGTGCTCCGGCGATTTCATCGACATCCAGGCTCCGCGCGGTGCGTCATCAAACCAATTTCAGCCCACGGGGAGCCGTCGATGAGCGCTTCCCGAAACGCGCCGTTTGGACCCGCCCGCGCCGCGCGCCGACCCAACTAAACGCTCGTCGACCCCTAATTGGCGCTCTGCCAACTTTGCTAGCCTGACACGCTGATGGCCACCTCCCCGGCCCCGCGGTGGCAGCGCCTCGACCACGACGAGCGCCGCCAGCAAATCCTCGCCTGCGCGCGCAGGCTGTTCTCCGAGCGCAACTACTCATCGGTCTCAACCTCGGAGATCGCGCGGGAGGCAGGCGTGGCCCGGGGACTCCTGCATCACTACTTCGGAACCAAGCGGGACCTCTACCTGGAGGTGGTCCGAGCCGTGATGCGGATGCCCTCGAACCCAGTGCCGCTGCAGAGCCCCGGGCGTGGCGTCGAGCTGGTGATCACCGAGGGCGTCGACCGCTGGCTGGAGATGCTCGAGCGCAACCGCGGCACCTGGCTGGCGGCGATTGGCGCCCGCGGCCTGGGCCGCGATCCCGAGGTCGAGGAAATCCTTGAGGACGCGCGCGAGCAGGCCGCCGATCGCCTGATCGAGGCGCTGCAGACCTATGAGGCCTCGCAGGCCCCGCCGCACCTTCGCGCGACCGTGCGCGCGTACGGCGGGTTAGCCGAGGCGGCGAGCGTGGAGTGGCTCGAGCGGGGGCGGCTGACGCGAGAACAGGCGCACGTGCTGCTGGTGGAGGGCTTTCTCAGCATCGTCCGGGACGTGCTGCCGGCCGTCGAGCAAACCACTGGCGCGAACGAACCGAGCGCGTGATGGGCAACCGGACGTTCGTGGTCGGGGTGGGGATGACGAAGTTCGACAAGCCCGGCACCAAGGAGGGCGACTACCCCGACTGGGCCAAGCAGGCCGGCGAGCGGGCGCTGGCCGACGCCGGGGTGCCGTTCAGCGCGATCGAGCAGGCGTACGCGGGCTACGTGTACGGCGACTCGAGCTACGGCCAGCGCGCCATCTATGAGCTCGGCCTGACCGGAATACCGGTGATGAACGTCAACAACAACTGCTCGACCGGCTCGAGCGCGCTGATGCTGGCCCGCCAGGCGGTCAAGGGCGGCCTCGCCGAGTGCGCCCTGGCGATCGGCTTCGAGAAGATGGAGCGTGGCTCGCTGGGCATGAAGTACACCGACCGCACGCCCGCCCTCGACAAGCACCTGGCCCGGATGTTCGAGATCCGCGACCCGGAGAGCTCGCCGTTCGCGCCCCAGATGTTCGGCAACGCGGGCCGCGATCACATGGCGAAGTACGGCTCCAAACCCGAGCACTACGTCTGGATCGGGTGGAAGAACCACAAGCACTCGGCCAACAACCCTTACGCCCAGTTCCAGACCGAGTACACGCTCGAGGAGATTCGCGACGCACCGATGATCCACGAACCGCTGACCAAGCTGCAGTGCTCACCGACGTCCGATGGCGCAGCCGCCGCCATCGTCGTCTCGGAGCGGTTCGTCGATCAGCACGAGCTGTGGGATCAGGCGATCGAGATCGTGGGCCAGGCAATGGTCACCGACCTCCGGAGCAGCTTTGACGAGCACGCCGATTGCATCAAGATCGTCGGCTACGACATGAGCCGTGAGGCTGCGCGCCAGGCGTACGAAGAGGCCGCGGTCGCACCCGAAGACGTACAGGTGGTGGAGTTGCACGATTGCTTCAGCGCGAACGAGCTGATCACCTACGAGGCGCTCGGACTCGCGCCGGAGGGCGAGGGCCACAGGCTTGTCGAGACGAAGGCGACGACCTACGGGGGGTCGGGGCCGGTGGTCAATCCCTCAGGAGGCCTGATCTCCAAGGGCCATCCGCTCGGCGCCACCGGGCTGGCCCAGTGCTCGGAGCTGACCTGGCAGCTGCGCGGTCAGGCCGGAGCCCGCCAGGTGGACGGCGTCGAGGTAGCTCTGCAGCACAACATCGGCCTCGGGGGCGCCGCCGTCGTATCGATCTATCGGAGACCGGCGGCGTAAGCTGCGGGCGATGAATACGTTCGAGGTCGTGACCTTCGTCGTGGCCCTAGCGGGGGTGCTGCTGGCGGGTTTCTCCTACCTCCGCCTCAACCGCGTGCTCAACCAGCTCGGCCGGGGGGGCGGGATCTGGTTTGACCGGCGCGAGGATCAGCCCGTCGAGGATCGTCCGTCCGAGGACGACCGCGATGACCCGATCCCAAAGCGTCCGCTGCGCGGGCGCCCGGAGTAGCTAGAGGCCGTAGGTCTTCGAGATGATCTCGCGCTGGATTTCGCTCGTACCGCCGTAGATCGTCGTCACCACCGCCGTCCGCACCTGACGCTCCATGTCGTACTCGACGGCGTAGCCGTAGCCGCCCATCATCTGCATCGCCTCGAGCGTCGTACGCTTGGCCGCCTCGGTGGCCTTCAGCTTCGCCATTGAAGCCTCGCGCGGGAACAATGTTCCCGGGTTGGCGTCGACCTTGGCCGCGGTGTCATAGACCAGCAGGCGGGTCGACTCGATCTCCGTGGCCAGCTCCGCGATCCGGTGGGCCAGGGTCTGGAAGGTCCCGATCGGCCGGCCGAACTGCTTGCGCTCCTTGACGTAAGCCAGGACATCGTCGAAGGCACGCTGTGCCATGCCCAGCGCCTGCGCCGCGATGATCAGGCGCTCGTGGTTGAGCCCGGTCATCAGTTGCTTCCAGGCGTGGTCCTGCTGCCCGATCAAACGGTCCGCCCGCACATGACAGTCGGTGAAGAACACGTCATTGACCTCGCGCCCGCCCATCGTCTCGATGCTCCGGACGTCGAGTCCGTCGACGTCGGTCGGGACCGAGATCATCGACAGGCCCTCGTGCTTGTTGCCCGTGCGGTTAGTCCGGCAGACGAGCAGGATGTGATCCGCCGCGTGCGCCGCCGTGATCCAGGTCTTCTGGCCGTTGATCACATAGCCGCCGTTGACTCGCTCCGCCTTGCAGGTGAGGCTGCCTACGTCCGACCCCGCCTCCGGCTCTGACATCGCGATCGCCTCGACGCGCCCGCTCGCGACGCCGCCCAGGATTTCCTGCTTCTGCTCCTCGGTCCCGAACCGCTCGACGGCGCCGGCGGTGATCATGCTGACCGAGAAAAAGCCCATCGGGATCTGCCCGAGGGCGAACTCCTCACACAGCAGGCACATATCGACGGCACCCCCGCCCGAGCCTCCGTATTGCTCCGGGATCGCCACGCCGAGCCAGCCCAGGTCGGCGATCCGCTGATAGATCTCCTGGTTGTGCGGCTCGCTCCCGTTGTCGGTCAGCGCGTCGCGCTGCTCCCGCGTGCCGCACTCGCGCTTGGCGAAGTCGCGAATCGCCTCGACGAAGGCGCGCTGCTCGTCGGTGAGGGTCTGAAGCGTCATGGTTCTCCTGGTCCTGTGGGTCGTCGCGGCCGGTCGTCCAGATCTTACTGGCAGTGTGCCAATAAGAGCCTCCGGATTCGACACGAGCCAGCTGGTACGTGTGGTACGCATATGGTAGTTTGCGTACCATGGGTTCCCCCACCCTGTTCCCCGCCGGCCCTGAGCTGGACCAACTACTGACCGGCCCGGACTCGGTTGCGTGGCGCTTCGGCAGCGATGCGCGCCTATACCTGGTGATGCTGTATCCGCTGCTGCTCCAGGTGGCCCATCCGACCGTCGGCGCCGGCGTGCGGGACTACTCGGACTTCGAGGCGCGACCGTGGGATCGCCTGCTGCGATCGCTGGACTGGGTCAATCTGCTCGTCTATGGCGGCCCGGAGGGCGCGGCCGCCGGCCGAAGGCTGCGTGAACTCCACAAGGAGTTCCGGGGCACGCGTGAGGACGGGAGGAAGTACTACGCGCTCGAGCCCAAGGCCTACGCCTGGGTCCACGCGACGCTGCTCGACTCCTATGTCTCAGGCCACGCGCGGTTCGGGCGACCGATGTCCGCCGATCACCGCGAGCGGTTCTACGCCGAGTACCGGGGCCTCGGACGCCTGGTCGGGGTGCGAGAGGGCGAGCTGCCCGAGGACTGGGCGGGCTTCCGCACTTACTTCGATCGCATGCTGCGCGAGGAGCTGACGCGGACGGAGTCGGTCGACCGTGTGCTGGGGTCGGTGCGCAACGCCGCCCGGCCACCCATCCCCCTCCCCGAGCCGGCTTGGCGCGCGATCAGGTTTCCGGCCCAGCGCGCCCTGTGGCTGGGCGGCGTCGGACTGCTGCCCGGCCACCTGCGCGAGCGCCTCGCCATCCCCTGGACACGAAGCGACGAAACGGCGTTCCGTTCGCTCGGGCGCCTCAGCCGTGGGCTGACGCCGATGCTGCCGCGACGCCTGCAGGTGATGGGCCCCGACCAGTTGCGACTGCGGCGCGGCGCGATCGCGCGGGGTCCCCTCGGACGCGACGCACCAGTCGCGAGCGCCGGCGCGCGCGCGGCCGTCTGAGCCCGGTGGCGCCCGAGACCGCGAGGCTCCTGGCCCTCGCTTTCGACCCCCAGGTCCGGACCTCCGACGACGCGGTCTCGGCACAGATACTCGACGCCGCCCTGGCCCTGGCGGCGGCGTCCGGCCTGCGTCACCTGACGATGGACGACGTGGCGACCCGGGCCGGCGTGGGACGGATGACCGTCTACCGGCGCTTCGGCTCGAAGGCCGCGCTGGTCGATGCGCTGGCCATCCGAGAATGCCGGCGATGTCTGGCGACGATTGCGCAGGCGCGCGATCCGCAGGCCGGCTTTCTCGACCACTCCGTGACGCTGTTCATCACGGTGCTGCGAGTGATCCGCGAGCATCCGCTGTTGGCCCGGCTGGCGCAGCTCGAGCCCGAAGCCTTCCTCAGCGAGTTGACGCGAGACGGCAGCGCGATCTTCTTCATGGTCCGCGGGTTTCTGGTCGAGCTGGTCACGGAGGGACAACGCCACGGCGAGCTGCTCCCCGGAGATCCGGCCGTGCTGGCCGAGATGGGGCTGCGTCTGGGCGTGTCATTCGTGCTGATGCCCGACAGCGTGCTGCCCCTCGAAGATGAATCGGCCGCACGCGCCACGGTCCGGGCGCTGCTGGAGCCGCTGCTTCGCCGCGCCTGAATCCCGCACGGGCTCGCCCGTGCGTCCCGCCGAACGCGACGACGCTCACCTCACCGTCGACAGCCCGCGGCGCTCGCTGGACGCGCACGCCGCCGCGATGAACCAGTCGAACACGCGCTGGAAGCGCGCATCGATGCGCCACTCCTCCTGGATCTCCCACTGCACGCCGAGCACGGGACGGCCCGTGAGCTCGACGGCCTCGATCACACCGTCCGGGGCCACCGCCGTCGCCCGCAGGCCCCGGCCCAGTTCTCCGATCGCCTGGTGGTGAAAGGAGTTGACACTCGCGCACGCCGATCCCAGCGCGTCAAACAGAATGCTGGGGTGTGCGACCTCGATCGGGTGGCGCGGATGCGGTGGGACCTGCCCTCCGCTCAGCGCGGCGCCCTCCATTTCCTTCCAGGCGATCCAACCAGGGTCGGATGGATGCTCACGCCATGCCGAACGTAGGCGCACGTCCTGGACCAGGGTCCCGCCCAGGGCGACGTTCAGGACCTGCATACCGCGGCACACTCCGAGCACGGGAAGCCCCCGCTCCAGCGCGGCTGGGGCGAGCGACAGTTCGAACTCGTCACGTCGTGGTTCTGTCGGCGCTAGGAGTGGATCGGGTTCCTGGCCATAGCACCACGGCTCGATGTCCCGTCCCGGAGCCAGAAGCACAGCATCGACGCGATCCAGCGCGACCTCGATCGCCTCCGGCAGCTGCGCAAGCGTCACCGGGAGGCCTCCGGCCGCGACGATCGGGCGTTGCACTCCCATCCCCGCGTAGTCGCCGAAATCGTGCAGGCCGACCGAGATCCCGATCAGCGGCGGACGCGCTGGGCGCCTGGTGGGCGCGGCCGCGCCAACCACGGCCCGATCGGCGTCAGCGGGGCTGGACAGACGTCATCTGCTCCGCTAAGAATACCTTGCACATATTTGTGCAGTGTAGGCGGCAGCGCAGCGCTCACGTGACAGCGAAAGCGCGCTGCCGGCCCGGGAAAGATGCCCGTCGACGAGACGATCCTCACCACCTGTCCGCGCGACTGCTACGACGCCTGCGGAATCGAGGTGGCGCTGCGCGACGGTGCGATCCATCACGTGCGCGGAGACCGCAACCATCCCGTCAGCCGCGGACGGCTGTGCACTAAG
>CAXMLR010000638.1:0-4785 GCA_964194275.1 uncultured Solirubrobacterales bacterium | reverse complement strand
GCGAGGTAGGCGAAGTCGGTGTAGCGGGGCCGATCGGGCTCATTGAAGTCGACGCCGCCAGGGTGCTGTTCGTAATAGAGCCGCGTGTAGCGGAGTGTGAAGATCGTGTGCACCATGCTCCAGCCGATCACGACGCTGAGAATCCCCACTCCTACGAGCACGTTCTTGCTCGTGCCGTGACTGTGGCCGGCTTTGATCAGCAGCGCCCCGATGGCCACCAAGCTGACCACGCTTGCGCTCACCAGGAGGCCATCGGCAACGAGCTTGGCGGGGTCGTCTCGCACGGCGCGCTGCGCGGTCTGCTCGGCGTCGAGCCACCAGATCGACACCCACATCCAGACGAGGTAGATGAGCGCCCCAGCGTCCCAGCCAACAACGGGGGCCAGCCCGCCGCCGCCGGCGAGCACGGTGAGGGCAAACGCGATCAGTCCGACTGTCACGAGAACCGCAACTCGCGTCGTCGCGGACGCGTCGTATCCGGGAACCGGCTGGTGAGGCGAGTTCATCAGGACATCAGGAGCCTGTTGCGGCGCCGGCGGCGGCGGCGCCCGGGCTGGCGGCGGCAGGGTTCCAGAGCGGCGGAGCCAGACGCCCGATGACCGTCTCGACTCCGGGTAACAACTCCGGCGGCAGCTCGCAGACGACCTTGGCCACGATCGCCTCTGAAGCGACGGCGCGCCCATGTTCCGCTGTGCCCGAGATCGTCCCGCACGACGGATCGGGGCTTTAGCCAGCTCACACGCTCGATCTCAATCATGGGACCGACGCTACCGAAGATCTATTCCGGACGGCCAATCAGCTCCACGGCCGCGACGACGAGCTCGGCGTTGCCTGCGGCAACCCGACCCTCCGGTAGCACGAGCACATCTTCTAAGCCGATGCGCACGTCGACCCCAGCCGCAGCGCCCGCTGAGATCACCTCCCAGGTCTGCTCGCCATAGCCGTGCCACAGCTGTGGGACGCCTCGGGGGATCAGCCGTGCGATGGCACGTGCCTCCTCCGCTCCACCGTCGACCTCGACCAGCGCCCGCACGACTCGGTGGGCGAATGGGCTGCGCGCCAATTCTTCGGCGTCAGCTGGTGTGGCGAGACCCGCTTCGACAGCGATGCCTGCGTGCAGGGCGGCGCGGGCGATTCCGGCCCAGCCGAGTTCCGACACGTTTACGGAGACGAAGTCGGGTCCTCGTTGCCACGCCGTGAGCGCGGCTGCGCGCGCGAACGGGTCGGGGTCGATGAGCTCCGCGGTGGAGAGCCCAACGGGCAAGCCCGGTACCGCTGCCCGGATCGCCGCGACGGCGGCATCGCACTCGCGCGCCCGCATCGTCTGGACACCGCCGGCATCGCGCGGGTGCACGTGCACGGCGAACACACCAGCTTGCCAGACCGCGATCGCATCGGCGGCCAGCTCAGCCGGCGTCTGCGGGACTGCGGGGTGCTCGTCACGCGAGCGACCGCCGTTCAAGCAAGCTTTGACTGCCATCTCAGCGAGAGTGGGCCCCTGTTGGGTCTTCCGAAGATCCGGCTGCGAGCGTCAGCGGCCTACGGCGGCTAGCGCGTCCTCGGGGTCCGAGTAGTGAACCATCTCGACGACTTTGCCATCACGGAACGTTGTGAGATTGGCGATTAGCACTGCGGGCTCGTCAGCCTCGGGGGGAGGGCGCATGATGACCACGACCCGGTCGCCAGCTTCGATGACATCGACTAACTCACCGACGCGTCGTCCGCTGCGCGCCCGGCGCATGAATTGAAGCGCTTGCTTGCGGTTGTGGCAGGCATCGGGCGCTGACGGGTCGCCGCCGTGCCACTTGACATGCGGATCCAGGATCTCGCGAATCGCACCCAGGTCCCCCTGGAGCGCCGCCTCGTACCCGCGGCGAGCTCGCTCGACGTTCGTCTCGGTCATCCCGCCAGTTTCGCACCCCTGTCGAGCGCGCCGTCAGCGTGGGCGGGAAACAGAGCAGCCGCCGGCGCTCGCATCGCGAACCGCTGCACAGCAGGGCAACTGGTGCAGCATGGCGCTCGGTGGCAACCGCTCAATACCGCCAACTGCGTGCCCGTCGCCGCTGACCTTCCCCGGCATCAGGTGGGCGACGTGCGGTCCGGCGGCCCGAACGAGGTTGTAGCTGCCGGCGAGATTGACGGCGAGGGTCGAATCCCAAATCGATGGGTCGCCGCCGATCAGCGTCATCTGCGCGCCGATACCGGCGTTCGCGATCGCGACCTCCAGGCCGCCAAGACGGTCCACTGCGCTGACAACCGCCGCGTCTACCTGGTTGCGGTCGGCGACGTCGCATTCGAACCACGGGGCGCCGGCGCAGCCGGCGGCCACCTGCTCGAGCCGGTCGGGCTCGAGGCCGAGCAGTGCGACCTTCGCGCCGCGTTGGTGAAGTCGCTGGGCGAGCAGCGCCCCGATGCCACGGGCGGCGCCGGTGATCAGCACGCGGCGACCCGCGAGTCGGGCGCTCACCGGCTCTCGCTCTGTGCCGGTCGCCGTCGCTGGAGCAGTCGCACCAGCTTCAACGTGGCCGGGAGCTGGGCCGGCAGCTCGTCGGGCTCGACCGCGAGCGCGTTCAAGGTCATCGCGAGCATCTCGTAGTGACCGGTCAGCATGCACAGCTCGATCAGCTCGCGTTCACCCAGCTCGCGGCTGAGTTCTGGCCAGAGCTCACCCGAGATTGTCCGGTCGCGGTGCAGCTGATCGACTGCCTGTAGCAACAGCGTCTGACGTCGCGTCCAGCCATCGGCGTCAGGGCCCTGCTGCACCCGTTGCACCTGATCGGCGCTCAGCCCGGCGAGCCGCGCCAGGCGCTCGTGCGGGCGGCGCTCGTACTCGCAACCACAGTTCTCGGCGACGCGAAGGATGACCAGCTCCGTGTCGGCTCTGGGCAGCAATCCGCCGGGCATCAGCGCGCCGGCGAACCACAGCCAGCGACGGAACAGTCGCCGGTGACGCGCCAGCGTCGTGAAAACGTGGGGCGGGCCGCCTCCAGTGGCAAGTCCGAGCAGCCGGGCGAGAGCGAAGTTGAAGCTCCCGATCTCTCGCCGACCGCCGGGGCCCACGCGAGGAGTCATCGGCGGCCCGTCAGCGCTGGAAGCACCGCCCACAAGTCGCTCGCGAGGACTGTGCTCGTGAGCCGCAGCGGGTCGCTTGTGGTCGGCACGGACCGCAGCATCGCATAACGAGCCGTCGTTCAAGGAGTACCGCTACCGCTGCGGGTCGGATCGAGCCACGCGAGCTCCAGCGCGTGCTGGGGACCGCCAGTTCTGGAAGTCTCCCCGCACGAAGTGTCCGGCGAGGTAGCTCTCGCGGCTGCCGTCTGACATCCACAGCTTCACCCTCGGCTGGCGGGTGATCCGAGGGTCTAGAAGGTGCGCGCGAGCGAGGCGATCCGAGGATGAAAGCGTCGTGAGCTCGAGCGCGGCGACTCGGTATCACCCGCTTCCTTCATCTGCCGCATCGCCCGTCCAAGCCTCCGTCCTTTGGTCGGACGGCAGCCGCGCGCACGCTCAGAGCAAGAGCCTGGCTGCACCAGTACGAACTGGACCACGAAATCGCAGCCGGTGCCGATGTTCGTCAGTCGCCTGAGATCCAGGTGCGGGCGCAACAGTTGTCAAGCCACGCGTTCAGACGCCACCTCGTGGCCGAGATTGACTGTGCTCTGTTGAAGGCGGAGCATCCGCCGCACTGGCGCAGCACAAGCCTGCCGGTGCTGGCAGCCGAGGTCAACGACCCGCGCGAAGACGCCAACGCTTTGCGCCGCGGTCTGCTTGCGTCCTCGCCCATACCCGCGGTGCGCGGCGTCGCGCAGGCCTCGTGCTTACTCAACGACGCCGAAGTCCCGCTGTACCGTCGGTCGGGGGACGGGTGTCCCTCGCCGAGCTGGTGAGCCCCGCGGCAAGAGCCTGTGGGCTGGAAGACACCAGGCCGTCCTAGAGGTAGGCGCAGGCCCGCATCGGGCGTGCCCTACACGCTCTAGGGGTGGCGCTTGTAGTAATCCAAGTTGATCTGTGTGTACTTCTGCCACTCCTCGGGCAGCTGATCCTCGGCGAAGCAGGCGTCCACCGGGCACGCTTCCACGCAGGCGTCGCAATCGATGCACTCCTCCGGATCGATATAGAGCTGGACCTCGCTGTCGTAGGCCGGCTCGCGCAGTCGCTCGTGGGCGGGCTGGTCACGCGAGCCGAGCAGGTCGCGCATTTCGTCCTGCCCGTAGCGCCGCAGTTAAACCGGCAGTTACGGTGAGACGAGTGCGGCTCAGTTCGCCCCGAAGACGCCAGTTCGGGGAGCCTTCTTGTCAACGGAGATCGACGCTTCTGCACCGCCTCGGGATGGAGCGGTAGCTACGGAGCGATCCTCAGTTCTGTTCGTCGTCCGCTGTGTCGGTGGGGTCGACGTCCGCGCGCATACCGCTTTGACTCGGCCGACGACCGTCGACATCAGTCGACGGCTCCCGATCCGGATGGCGGTCGGCTTTCTCCGACGGCAGCCAGCGCGTCGCGTCGGGTTGTGTGCATCGGCAGCTGGCGATCGAGGGCCGTCAGCTCGAACGCGCGTCGTGGTGATCCCATTGGGCAGGCGATCGCGAGTTGGCGTCCGGCTTGGTCCAGGCGCCGGAAGGCGTTTAGCAGTAGCGCGATTCCCGAGGAGTCCACCAAGGAGACGGCCTCGAGGTCGATGACGATCGCTCGCACTGGGGAGCGCAGCAGGGCATTGAGCTCGGGTGTGAGCTTGACGCAGAGTGCGAGATCGAGCTCTCCGCTGGAGAGTGTCAGTCTCTCTGTGTT
>CAXMLR010000637.1:0-4153 GCA_964194275.1 uncultured Solirubrobacterales bacterium | reverse complement strand
GGCTTCCGGCCGGCACGTCATCGGCAGGCGAGCTTCTCTAGGCTACGACAGTCGATGGCCTCTCTTGACAGCTTGCCGGCCGATCACCGGGCCGTCCTCCAGCTCGTGCTGCAGCGCGGCCGCAGCTATGACGACATCGCCCAGCTGCTCTCGATCGACCGCGCGGCCGTCCGTGAGCGCGCGCTGTCGGCGCTCGATGCCCTCGGACCGCAGACCGGTGTCGCACCCGAACGCCGGGCTCTGATCACCGACTATCTGCTCGGACAGCTGCCGCCCCGGGTCCGCGAGGACACCCGCGACCGTCTTGCGCAGACGCCGGGAGAGCGGTCCTGGGCGCGGGTCATCGCCTCAGAGCTGGCGCCGCTGGCCAGTGGGTCGCTCCCGGAGATTCCCGCCGAGGCGACGCGGCGTGAACCGGTCCGCGCCCCCGGGGCGGAGTCCCGCGCGACACCGCCGGCACCGCCGGTGCCCCACCCATCCCCCCTGCCGCCAGACGAGCCCCCGCCCCGAACCTCGGCCGGAAGACCGACCGGCAGCCCGCCGAGCTCCCGGTCCGGTGGAGCGGTTTTGCTCGTCGGCGGGGCGCTGCTGTTCGCGGTGGTCATCGTTCTGGTGATAGTGCTCTCGAGCGGCGGATCGGACAACCACACGACCTCGACCGCCGCGAACGTCACGACGCCGACCACCACGGCCGGCTCGGCGACGACCGCGACCACGTCGACGGGCACATCGCCCGGCACCGCGAAGCCGATCGCCCAGGTCAACCTGACGTCGCCGACGGGCGCCAAGACGCCAGGCGGCGTGGCCGTGATCGTCAAGCAGGGCACCAACACGGGTCTGGTCATCCGCGCGCAGGGCGTACCCGCCAACACCCGTCACGACGCCTACGCCGTGTGGCTCTATAACTCAGCTTCCGACAGCCACATCCTCGGCTTCGTCAACCCTGGCGTCACGTCCACCCAGGTACTCCAGACCGCTGGAGCACTACCCGCGAACGCCTCTCATTTCAAGCAGCTGCTGGTGACCGACGAGACCGTGCCGAAGCCGAAGGCGCCCGGCAAGATCGTCCTCCAGGGCGCGCTCAGCCTGCACTGAGCGGTGCCTCGCCCTCCCCGCACACGCGCTCGATCGCGTCGAGCGCCTCATCGAGCTTGCCTGCGGTGGCGCGACGCAGCAGGAACCCGCCCGTGCGGGAGTAGCCCCGCAGCTTCTGGCGCTGCTCGATCGTCACCAGGGTTCCGCCCTCGCGCGTCTCCAACACGATCTCGGTCACCGCTTCGCCCAGCACGCGCTCGAACGGCGTGCCGTCGATTTCCTGCTCCCAAAGGCGCCGCCACGGCGGGTCGGACGCGAGCAGGCTGAAGTCGATCCTCACCGGGCGGCCCTTCTTGGTCAGGTGGACCTGCGTCCAGCGATCCTCCTCCACGCCCTCCATCCGCGCCACCCCTGGCCACCAGCGCGGCAGGTGATGCGGATCGGCGATCAGCTCCCAGATCCGCTGCGGCGGGGCGGACACGATCCGCTGGCGACGCGCGCGAGCCACCGCGTCAGGACTCGTAGTCGATCAACGTGTGCACGTGGTGCGGCGCGAGCCGCTGTCGGCCGCCGAGGAAGCTCAGCTCGACCAAAAACGCCAGCGCGACGATCTCAGCCCCGAGACGGCTGACCAAGGAGCACAACGCCTCGGCGGTGCCTCCGGTGGCCAGCAGATCGTCGTGGATCAGCACGCGGGCGCCGCCCGCCAGGGCGTCGGCATGGACCTCGAGCGCGTCGATCCCGTACTCGAGCGCGTACTCGGCGCTGACCGTGTCGTGCGGCAGCTTCCCCGGTTTACGAGCCGGGACAAAGCCCGCACCGAGGGCCCGGGCCAAAGCCCCGCCGAGGATGAAGCCGCGAGCCTCGGCGGCGATCACGAAGTCGATCTCCAGCGGCTCGGCGAACCGGACCAGGCGCGCCACCGCGGCGTCCAGCGCGCGGGGGTCGAGCAGCAGCGGCGTGATGTCCCGGAACACGATGCCGGGACGGGGAAAGTCCGGTATGTCTCGCACGAAGGCCCGGAGATCGACGCCCGAGCGACCTGAATCAAGTGGCAATTTTGCGCAGATCGCGGATCAGCAGCAGATGCTTGAGATGCGTGGTGACCGAGGCGAGGTTCTCGAGCGCTTCGATCGCCTCCTTGCGGCGCTCAGGGTTGCGAGATCGCAGCGCCGGCGCGAGGATGCTCTGGAGCAGCTGGGCCTCCCGGTCGGCGGAGCTGCGGAACACCCTGAGATTACGTCCGCCGACGCCGTAGCGCGCCAGCTCGGAGACAGCGCGGACGATCTCCCGCTCGGTGTCGTCGTAGTAGCGCGCGCCGCCGCGGGTCTCGCCCTTGATGACGCCGAAATCCACCAGTTCGCGGACCAGCGCGGGATCCGCGCCGGTCTCCTCGACCACGTCCTCCAGGGAGTACATGGCTCCGGGATCGCGGCCCGACACCGTCGCCCGCCGGAGCGAGCGACCGTCTCCGGGGGCGGCGACCTCGCGCTCGGAGTGCCCACCGGCCAGCTCCTGGCGAATCACCCGCAGCGGCAGGAACTCGTCTCGCTGAAGGCGCAGGATCGTGCGCAACCGCTGGATGTCGTTCTGCGTGTAGAGGCGGTAGCCGCCCTGGGTGCGGCGAGGAGTGACCAGCTTCTGATCCTCCAGGTAGCGGATCTTGGAGATCGAGATGTCAGGGAACTCCTGGTGCAGCGCCTTGCACACGGCCCCGATCGTGACCGCCTTCTGGCGCGGGCGCTCCGACGCCTGCACCGAGGACTCGGGCAGCTGCAGCTCTGCGTCATGGGTGTCGGAGGAGGCCATCAGCGGTGGAGGTACGCAAGCTTGTATTTGCCGACCTGGAGCTCATCGCCGTCGACCAGCCGATGGGACTCGATCCGGTGACGGTTGACGTAGGTCCCGTTCAGCGACCCGCAGTCGTCCAGGTAGTAGTCCTCGCCTCGGCGAACGAGGATCGCGTGGTCGCGGGAGACAGTGACATCGTCGAGGAAGATGTCGCTGTCGGGGCGGCGGCCGACGGTCAGCCGATCACCGGCGAGGGGGAAGCTCTCCCCTGCTCGTCCACCCCCGGCGCGGATCACCAGCGCGGCGCCGCGGGCGACCACCTCCTCCAGTTCAAGCTCTTCGATCTCCCCTGTCTCACCGACGCGGTAGGTGGCAGTCGTCGCCCCCGGCACCGCCTCAGAGCCGGTCAGGAAGGCACCGCAGCGCTGACAGTAGTTGGCGCCGTCGGTGTTGGCAAAGCCGCACTCAGGGCAGTGCTGGGCCACCTAACTGCCGACCCGCCTAGCCGGATTCCGTTCCGGACACACGCCCGGATAGGATGTCGGTCAGCTGCTGCACGTCGGTGCCGGAGATCACGAGCTCGCCGCTTTCATCCTTCTTGCGGAGCCGGTTGACCAGCTCGGCGCGGAGAATGTCGATCTTGCCGTGCAGGATCCGCCGCTTGTACGAGATCTCCATCTCCTCATCGCTGAGCTGCTTGATCAGGTCCTTCAGCTCCTGATCGCTGAGGGACCCGAGGTCCGGGAACGTGTCCATCTGAAAGCGCTACCCCCGTCCGTACTGCGTTTGGTGAAGGCCGAAGGGCGAGTATACCGGCGCTTCTCAGAGGGTCAATCTGAGCTTGAGACTTTGCCGCTCGAGCGGGTCTGCTGGATCCCCTCGCGCACGTAGAGAGCGCTCGCCAGCAGCGCCAGTGCGATCCCGCAGTACAGGAGCACCAGCGCCAGCCAGTGGACCCCAGCCATGGCGAAGAACGGCGCCCCCATCGTCGGGGCGACACCCACCCGGCCGGGCCAGTTGATCTTCAGCTCCACCCCACGCGAGAGGCCGTAACGGCTGAGGCCGAGCATGAACAGCTCGCGGGCGATCACCACGACCAGCGCCCAGCGCGGAAGCAGGTGGAAATTCCACGCGACTGCCATCCCGGAGATCACCAGGAGCCGGTCGACGATCGGGTCCAGCAGCGCCCCGAGGCGGCTGTACTGGCCCGTGAGCCTGGCGGCGAAGCCGTCCAGGTAGTCACTCCACCCGATGACCGCGAACAGGACCACGGCCAGCGCGTCGCGGCCGTTGCGGCTGGGCCGCGCCACGGCCCTGTCTCTTATAC
>CAXMLR010000636.1:0-1573 GCA_964194275.1 uncultured Solirubrobacterales bacterium | reverse complement strand
GTATGAGCGCGAGGTCCCCGCAGCCGAGCTGACCGATATCGCCATCACTCCCTTCGGACGGGTGTACACCGAAGCGTCCAAACCGGAAGATCCGAATGTCGGCCCGATCGGGTCCCCCGCCCCGGATGAGCAGGGACGCCGAGCGGTCGGGGTCGAGGTGGACGGCATCATCCGCCGCGGTTTTCCGACCCCGTCAGGACGCCTGGAGTTCTACTCTTCGACGATCGCGTCGTGGGGATGGCCCGAGCACGCGCTGCCGGGCTATATCCAAAGCCATGTCCATCCCTCAAAGCTCGCCGCCGACCAGATGGTGCTGCTCTCAACGTTCCGGCTTCCGACCCAGATCCACACGCGTTCAGCGAACAGCAAATGGCTCGACGAGCTGGCTCACACCAACCCCGTGTGGATTCATCCCGAAGACGCCGCACGCGTTGGTGTCGCGCGAACAGGCGACCTCGTCCGCGTGGAGACCGAGATCGGCTACTTCGTGGCCAAGGCCTGGATTACCCAGGGCATCCGGCCCGGCGTGGTCGCCTGCAGCCACCACATGGGCCGCTGGAAGTTCGCCGGACACCAGCACGAAGCCGGAGGGATGATGGCCACCGTGGACTTACAGCGCGAGGACGCCCGCTGGAGCATGCACCGACGGGCCTCCGTGGGACCGTACGAGTCGGCAGATCCGGATACGGCAAGGATCTGGTGGGCCGAGACCGGGGTTCACCAGAATCTGACCTTCGCGGTGCAACCAGACCCGATCTCGGGCATGCACTGCTGGCACCAGGCTGTCCGCGTTACGCGCGCGGGGGCTCAGGATGAGCACGGCGACATCGCCGTCGATACCGCCCGAGCCCGAGAGGTCTATCACCAGTGGATGGCGCAGACCCGCCCGGCCGGCATTGTCTCTCCGGATGGCACGCGCCGCCCGGCCTGGCTGATGCGTCCCCTCAAGCCCACCGAGGAAGCCTTCGCCATACCCGGAGGCGGTCCGTGAGCGGCTCACAGGCCGGCGAGCGCGCGGGCACCACGGGCCGGTGGGAGCTGATCCGTGCCCTCGGCGCGCTGACCGTCATGTCCTCCCCGGCCGTGGACAGTATCGCGGTCTCGCTCGGGCTTACCCCGTGGAGCCGGGTCGAGCAGACACAGCTGTTCATGCTTGCCCTGCCGCCCTACGCGGCGATCCATCTGGGCCCGGAGGGCAAGCTCGGTGGAGAGGGCGCGGACCGTATCGCCGGTGTGTGGCGCACGCTGGGCCTCACGCCTCCGGCCGAGCCCGACCATCTGGGAACGCTCCTCGCGCTGTATGCCGAACTTGGCGACGCTGGCGACGCCGCCCGGACCGAGCTGGCCCGCAAACGCCTCTCACACGCCAGAGCTGTCGTACTCTGGGAGCACCTGTGGTCCTGGGTCCCCGGGTACCTGCAAGCGCTCCGTCGTGAGAGCCCCGCCGCAGCATCGTGGGCCCACCTAATGCGGTGCTCACTCGAACGAGAAGCCAAGCTGACCCCGGGCGCGACGGCGCTGCCCGCAGCGCTGCGCGAGGCTCCCGAGCCAATCCGAGCCAGCGACCCTCGCG
>CAXMLR010000635.1:0-3282 GCA_964194275.1 uncultured Solirubrobacterales bacterium | reverse complement strand
GCTGCCCAAGCATCTCGACGAGAAGGTCGCGCGGCTGCATCTCGACGCGCTCGGCGTCAGGCTGACCGAGCTCACGTCGAGTCAGGCGTCCTATCTCGGCATCCCGGTCGGCGGCCCTTACAAGTCTGACCACTACCGGTACTAGGGCCGTCAGTCGTCCGCTCGGATGGCCCGGGCCCGGATTCCGCCCCACGAGGTCGCCGATCTCGCCCTCGCTCCCGAGGGCGCGGCGCGGATCGCCTGGGCCGCCGAGCAGATGCCCGTCCTGGCCCAGGTACGCCGACGGCTGAGCGAACAGCGGACGTTGGACGGGATCCGGATTGCCGCCTGCCTGCACGTGACGGCCGAGACGGCGAATCTCGTCACCACCCTGATCGACGGCGGCGCGAGCGTGGCTCTGTGCTCGGCCAATCCACTCTCGGCCCAGGACGACGTCGCTGCATCGCTGGTGCTCGACCACGGTATGGAGGTGCGGGCGCTGCGCGGGGAGGACCTCGGCAGCTATGCCGAGCACGTGCGCGCACTGGTCGCGGGGCTGCCGCAGATCACGATCGACGATGGCGCCGACCTGCTCGTCACCGCGCACGGACAGGGAAGCGAGACGGTGGAGAGTCTGATCGGCGCCACCGAGGAGACGACGACCGGGCTGGTCAGGGTCCGGCGTCTCGAGGACTCGGACCAACTTCGCTGTCCGGTGTTGGCCGTGAATGAGGCCCGCACCGAGCGAGCGCTCAACGATCGCCACGGTACGGGTCAATCTGCGCTCGACGGGATCATTCGCGCCAGCCACGTTCTGTTGGCCGGCCACACGATGGTCGTGCTCGGATACGGGTGGGCCGGCCAGGGCGTTGCCGAGCGGGCTCGTGGCGCCGGCGCAGTGGTGATCGTCTGCGAGGTCGATCCATTGCGGGCGCTCGAGGCGCGGATGGCCGGCTACGAGGTGATGCCGGCGCTGCGAGCGGCCGAGCGGGGGGACATCTTCGTGACGGTGACCGGTTCCCGGCGCGTGCTCAGGCGTGAGCACTTCGAGCGGATGAAGGACGGAGCGCTGCTGGCCAATGCCGGCCATTTCGACGTGGAGCTCGACCTCGACGAGCTGCGCGAGCTGGCGAGCGGGGGGATCAGGGACGTCCGCCCGCTGGTCGAGCAGTACGAGCTGGGGAACGGACGTCGGCTGAACCTGATCGCACGTGGCCGGGTCGTCAACCTCGCCGCCGCCGAAGGCCATCCCGCCGCCGTGATGGATGTGTCGTTCGCGCTTCAGGCCTTATGCGTGGAGGAGCTCGTGCGGACGGCGGGGACGCGGCCCGCGGCCGTGTATCCCGTGCCGGCCAGGATCGACCGAGAGGTGGGGAGGATCAAGTTGACCGCCCTGGGCGTCGAGATCGACGAACCCACGCCTGAGCAGGAGCACTACCGGGAGTCCTGGGGGTAGCGCCGGCGGCGCGCCCCCGTCTCTGCAAGGATCAGCAGGATGGAAGCCTCCAGCACGAGACGCACAGGCGCGAAGCTGTTCGGTGGGGTGGACCTGGGCGGGACGAAGATCGAGGTGGTGATCGTCGATGCGCGCAACAAGGTGCTCGGTTCGGCCCGCTCCCCGACTCCGACCGAGGGCGGTCCAGAGAATGTGGCTGACGAGATCGTCAAGGCGGTCAGGGCGGCGTGCAGCGAAGCGGGTACCGAGAGCTCGACGCTCCTCGGCGCCGGTGTCGGCTCGCCCGGGATCGTCGATCCGGTCAGCGGGGAGGTGACCAGTGCCCGGAATCTACCGGACTGGGACGGCTCGTTCGGCCTGGGCGAGAGCCTGGCGCAGGAGCTCGGCACCAAGATCCAGGTCGGCAACGACGTCCAGGTGGCGACCGAGGGAGAGTTTCACCTGGGCGCAGGCCGACCCTACAAGTCGCTGCTCGGCGTCTTCTGGGGCACGGGCGTCGGCGGCGGTCTGGTGCTGGGCGGAAAGCCCTGGGTGGGCCGCGGCGGGGCTGGCGAGATCGGTCACATGGTGGTGAAGTTGGGCGGAGCGCGGTGCCCATGCGGCCGGCGCGGCTGCATGGAGGCCTACGCGGGTCGGGCGGCGATGGAGGCACGGGCGCGACGACAGGTCAAGCGGGGCGCTCGCACCAAGCTGTTCAAGTTGATGGAGCAACACGGCCGTCCGCGCCTGACCAGCGGGATCTGGGCGCGGGCGCTCGAGCAGGACGACGCGCTGGCGCAAGAGCTGATCGACCGCGCGATCCGCGCCCTGGGTGCCGGCGTCGCCTCCGCGGTGAACCTGCTCGATGTGGAGGCTGTGGTGATCGGCGGCGGACTCGGGGTTCGCTTCGGACAGCCGTACGCTGAGCGGATCCGCGCGGCGATGCAGCCGCACCTGTTCAACGATGAGCATCCGCCTGACGTGAAGGTTGCGGCGCTGGGCGATCTCGGCGGTGCGCTCGGTGCGAGTCTGCTCGTGCGGTCGCCGCGGCGCTCGCGGGCCTAGTTGTCCCGGCCCGGCCGGGGAGGCCCGAGGACAGCGGAGAGGAGCTCCACGATCGCAGGTGATGAAGGCAACTCACCGGCCAGGGCGATCTGACCACGCTGCCGGGGACTCCGGCTGAAGCTCAGGCGACCTCGTAGCGCTCGGCCCGCTGAGCCTCACGTTCGGACTCACCCAGCATCCTGACGAACAGGTACACGAGCGCGATGCCCATCACCACCGACTGCTCGAGCGCCATCAGCAGCCCCGCGAGGTTCTGATCCTCCCGCGGGCTGAGGTTCCAGTAGTGCGGATGGTGCGCGTAGAAGGGATAGATCGCCGTGGGGGCGAAGGCGAGCGCGATGCCGAGGATCCCCACCAGCAGCTTGGTGGCGACCATGTAGGTGATCGGCCCCATCCCGCCCAGTCGCATGCGGCCGCGGATCGGGGAGAGCAGATGCCACCAGTAGAGGCCTCCCGCGACCGCGAAGCAGATGTGCTCCAGCGCATGCACGTTGACGTTGCGCAGACCCGCGTCGTACATGGCGGGGACGTGCCAGAGCCACATCAACCCGGCGTAGAGGATCACCGCAAAGGCAGGATGGGCGAGGTAGCCCGCGCGCTGTTCGATCACGTTCAGGCGCCGGGTCGCCGGGCGCATCAGCACCTTGGTCAGCCCGAGGATCAACAGGATCGGCGCGACGTCCAGGAGCAGGATGTGCTGAAGCATGTGCATCAACATCAGTTGCTGTCCGAGCTCGTCCACCGGGGAGACGAGCGCGACGAGGATCGTCAGCAACCCGCCGATGAACAGCATCACCCGGGCC
>CAXMLR010000634.1:0-6506 GCA_964194275.1 uncultured Solirubrobacterales bacterium | reverse complement strand
GACCCCGAACTGACCCAGTAGTCCGTCTTGCTGCCGGACGCGACCATGGTCAAGACGAGTGACCGCTGCCCTGAAGGGGCAGATGCTCGCCAGCATCTGCGTAGCGGTGGGTGGGTGGGTGCCGCCCATTAAAGGTGTGACGCTGAACCATCCGCCGATAAGGGACTTGCGGTGCGAGCGCTCCCGTCGCAAAAGCGCGCATCGGGTCAGGTCCGATGCGACGATAGTTCAGAACCATCGCTACAACAACAACAACCAAACGACGAACCCGGTGTCACCCAAACCGGGGCAGGTCCAGCACTCAGCGCCGCGGATTTCTGCTTTGACCCGTTCGTTAGCGGTGAGGCTGCCAGCAAACGGACCGAGGCGTGCTCTATTTCTGCGCTAACGGGATGCGCGCCGGGTTCTTTGTGCTCCTTGACTCGACGAAGAATGCGGGTGTCGGGCGGCTGCTGAAAGGTCCCGCCTATCGCTGTCGGGCTATCAGCGCGTGGTGAGCTTTTTCCAGAATCGGACCCATTCGCGTTCGTGGCCGATGCCGGCGTCGAGCGCGAGGATCGGTCCGCTCGGGGTTTGGTCGCCGGCGGCGGTTCGCATTTGCTCGTAGCGGCGGAGCTTGTCCTGGTGGAGGGCTAGCTGGGTGGGTGCGAGGGAGGCGGGGTCGGCGCCTAGGAAGAGCTTGAGCAGCCCCGCGTCGCGCAGTTCGGTGAACTCGGTGTGAGGATTGGCGAGCCATTGCGCGAGTGCTTTGCGTCCGTCGGGGGTGAGCCGGAAGAGTCGGCGGCGGCGTCCGGAGCTCTCGGGGTTCTCGAGCAGTAGGCCGGCCGCGGCGAGGCGTTCGGGCTCGCGGTAGACCTGCGCGTGGGGGACGGACCAGAGATCGGCCAACCCGGAGGTGACCTGCTGCTTGAGCTGGTACGGCGTTGCCTCGCCCATCAGCCGGACGAGCCCGAGGACGATGTACGAGGTCGGCGTCAGACGGACTCTTGACACAACGTTCAGCTTACCGTATAAAAGTGATCGTCTCATTCATACCGTCTCATTGGGAGGCCACATGACGCTGGTACAGGACCAGGGACTTTCGCCGCAGACGCTGGGCACGACGACGCTCGGGCATGAGGTCGACCTGGAGGACATCCCGGTGCGTGGCAGGCTGCCGGGCTGGCTGAACGGGATCCTGCTGCGCAACGGACCGGCGCGGTTCGAAGCCGGGGACCAACCGGTCGGCCATTGGTTTGACGGGATGGCCATGCTCCATCGCTTCGGGATCGCCGATGGCCGCGTCTGCTACAGCAATCGCTATCTGCGCACCCGCGCGTTCGCCGCGTCCACCGAGGGGCGGATCGGCTACCGAGAGTTCGCCACCGATCCGTGCCGGACCATGTTCAACCGAGTCGCGAGCCTGTTCGTCGAGTCGGAGATGAGCGATAACGCGATAATCAACGTCGCAAAGCTCAACGAGCGGTTCGTGGCGCTGAGCGAAACGCCTCTGGGCGTCGTCTTCGATCCGCGGACCCTCGAAACACTCGGAGTCGACGAGCATCCCCCAGGTCACCTGCCGACTGCGCACCCGCATTTTGATCCACGGACGGGCGAGATGATCAACCTCGCCGTCCACCTGGGTCCGCGGAGCAGCTACCGCCTCTACTCCCGCAACGCCACGCAGCGCACCTTCGGCAAGCTCCACGACGCCATCCCAGCCTACGTTCACAGCTTCGGCCTGACCGAGCACTTCGTGGTGCTCGCCCTCGGGCCGCTGCGGGTCCAGCCGATGGCGCTGGCGCTCAGCGGGCGGCCGTTCATCGAGAACTACCGCTGGCATGCAAAGCAGCCCACCCGCTTCATCGCCATCGATCGCCGGACGGGAAAGATCGCCCGGCGCTGGCGCGGGGAGGCAGCGTTCCTGTTTCACCACATCAACGCCTTTGAGGAAGGCAACGAGATCGTCGTCGACGTGTGCGGCTATCCGGATGCGAAGTTGATCGAGGATTTCTACCTCGAGCGGCTGCGCGCCGGCGCGCCGGTGGCCGAGAGCCGCCCCCGCCGCTACCACCTCGCCATGGGCAGCGACAGCGTGGAGTACGAGACGCTCGCGGACGTCGACTTCGAGCTCCCGAGGATCCACGACAGCCAGAACACTAAGCGCTACCGCTACGCGTGGGGCATCAGCCGCAGCAGCACATCGCAGTTCAGCGACACGCTGGCCCGTCTGGACCTGAACACACGCAGCGTCACACGCTGGCACAAGCACCAGTGCTACCCCGGGGAGCCAATCTTCGTGCCACGCCCCGGTAGTACGGCCGAAGACGACGGCGTCGTGCTGTCCGTCGTCCTCGACGCCGAGCACGTCCGCTCGTTCCTGCTCGTCCTGGACGCCGCCACCATGCACGAGCTGGCACGCGCCGAGGCGCCGCACCACATCCCGTTCGGGATCCACGGCCAGTTCTACGACACGCCTCGGGGCTGAACGCGATGGACCTGCGTGAACCCTCCTCGCCATCCACGTCACAACCGGAAGCATCGGACTGCTGCTCAATCCGGCCGTGATCCTCGGCCGAAGTGGGGCGGCCGCCGACACATCCGCGTCGGCGAGGCCTACCACTGGGTAATGCTCTGCATGTGCCTCTCGGCCGCCGCGCTGGCGATCCTCGCCTGTGGATGGGCCACGATCGAAGGCGGTAATGGGCGCCCACGCCCATTACCGTCAGCGCGGCTGGGGGCGACCAAGCGCCGTTCGCACGCCTAAGTGGGCCTGGTCGGCGAAGATCTAGGGTCATGTCGGTACGAAAGACCCCTGATCATGCGTTTGGGACGGGAGATCCGTTCTCTCTCGGGGCCGAGGAGGAGCTGTTCCTGGTCGATGCGATCAGCGGCCGGATGGTCAACAGCTCCGGTGCGGTAGCTGAGCGGCTTGGGTCGGCAATGAGCGGGATCGAACGCGAGCTGCACGCCGGAATGATCGAGTTCGTCAGCGACGTGTGCTCATGCTCTCGCGATGCCATTGGCCAGCTTGCGCGTCGGCGAGCCGCGGTTCTGGGGACCGGTGTCGGTCTGCTCGGAGCCGGGACCCACCCGACCGCGACCGAAGACGAGGCAGAAATCTCAGACAAGGAGCGCTACGAGCGCATCCACCACCTGCTGGGAGATGCGGTCGCGACACCGGTCGCCGGCCTTCACGTGCACGTGGGGATGCCTGATCCCGAGACCGCAATCAAGGTGTTCAACGCGATCCGCGTCCGCCTGCCCCTGTTGCAGGCGCTGGCAGCTAACTCGCCGTTTCGGCATGGTCGCGATACCGGCTTGGCCTCGGCCCGCGATGTCACGATCAGAAGCTGGCCGCGTTCTGGGGTTCCCCGGGCGATGCGCGACTTCGATGACTTCCAACGCATGGCGGAGCTGCTGACGCGGGCCGCGGGCGTCGAGGATTACACGTGGTTTTGGTGGAAGTTGCGTCCCCACCCAAAGCTCGGAACCGTCGAGATCCGTGCGCTGGACGCGCAGAGTTCCCTGCGCGACGCCGGGGCTCTCGTTGCCTTCGCCCATTGTCTTGTCCGTGCGGCGGCCGAGGACGACGCGCCCCAAGAGTTATCCAGCGAACTCCTGGAGGAGGGAATGTTCCGCGCAGCGCGCTACGGCATCCATGCAGAGTTGCCCGACGCAGACGGTCATCTGCATCCGTTCGATGATGTACTCGCCGACGCGCTTGACCACGTGCAGCCCTACGCACGAGAGCTCGATTGCGAGGACGAGCTCGCGTTTATCGCCGCACTTGTCGCCGCTGGCGGAGGAGCCGGCCGGCAACGGGAGGTTCACGAGCTGTCAGGTATCGACGCCCTGCTGCGCGAGCTCACCGCAGCGACGGCTCAGCTCTCTGGCGTCAATCAGAACTGAGCAGCAACCCTTACCCCAGCAAGGCCAACGGACACTCCACTACGCGCGCCCAAGGCGCAACGCCCGCGACCCGAGACGAGCGAGGAAAGCACGGGGGGCGTGCGGCTTGACTTGACAAGCAGCAGCACTGCCGAGCTGCGCCAGGCCGCCGCGTGTTCGTGCAAGCGAAGCTCCGGAGGCGCCCAGAGTCGGCGACTCAGTGGCACTTCTGGCGACAGCAAGTGTCCGGCGATCAGACGCCTGCTATCACGCACCACCGGGCGTCAGGGCCGCGAGCCGCGGCCGAGCCTGCAAACCAGAAGCCACGACGAGACTCCTTCCCACGACGGATCTCTCGGGCCGCTGGGGCGTGTTTGCCCAGCTATACGATCGCGTTCTTGACGGCGGACAAGAACGTGACTCCCTATTCCAGGTGGAGGTCGCTCAGCGCTGGCCGCCCTCGGCCGCCGCCGACCCGTGGGTTGCTGTGACGAACCGTGGGGACGGGTCGTAGTGTTGTTTGGAGGGATGAAGTGATGCTCGTATCCACGAACGGTTTTCGATTCATCCGATGAGACGCTTTCGCCGCCTGCAGCCCCGGGCGGCAGTCGTGTTGATGGTGACTACAGCGGCTGCGGCATCGCCGGCTGTGGAAGCACGGCGGCAGCCACGAGCCGGCCGACCGCGGCGCCCGCTCCTCCGGCTACCTGTTCGCACAAGGCACCGCGGACGCTTCCCGCGGAGCGCTGGATAGCCGCGCGTCGGTGGCTGGCGCCGAGCGGTGCTGGCGTGATCCGTCCGTGTGTGGCTACTCAGGCCTGAACGCCCACCCCCGTCTGACGCTGGTGAGCTCGCGTCTGCTGACGCGCCCCGGGCTGGTGGGGCAGCTCGTGAGCGAGTTTGACCGGCTCCCGTCGCTTCACGGGGCCGTGGCGTGCCCAGCCGATGACGGATCACAGATCCTCGCGCGGCTCGCCTATCCCGGCGGCCGAGACGTGATGATCAGCGTCGGCCTGGCTGGCTGCGAAGCGGTTACGAACGGCAGCGTGTCACGCACCGCCCTGGGGATGGACTCGCCATCAGCGTTTGGGCCGCAGCTGATCACCCAACTAGAGCACCTGGCCGGCGGGCGCTCATCCCGCGTGACCAGGAGCGTCGTGTGCGACCAAGCCGTGGCCTACCGCAGCTTGCCGGCGCTTCGCCGAGCAGCAAGCTCGGTCGCGGTGCTCGCGCCGACTGCGACCACGCTCAGGACCTCGATCGGCGGCGCAGCGTTCACGATCACCCGCGTGAGAGTGCAAGAGGCGATGGCCGGCAAGCCGCTGGCCCACACCATCCTTCTGCGTCAGACCGGTGCGCCAGGAATGACCCTGATCGACTGTGGGCAACCTCCGTGGTAGGCGGCAACGAGGGTCTGTTCCAGCTGCGGCATCCGACCAACCCGCGTAGCTGAAGCCTCCCGCCAGGCCCGGCGCAACGCCGGACACTCCACGCTCCAGGATCCCGTTCCGAGCCGACGCGTAGAGGCACGTCATGGATGCTTTCGTGACTCAACGCGTTGTTGGCGCTCTTTGAGCCGCTAGCGAGCAGCTTACGGACGCGCTTCTCGTCTCGGGCTCGGCGTCCGCCCCAGGTGCCTGTGCTAAGAGCACCAACACCGGCGATCAATGTCTGACCACCAGTGCTGCAGCAGCGTACGGCCGCCCGTCGGCCCTGCTGGCGCCGGGCACTCTGAGCCTGCTGCTTCTGGTCCTCGAGCACCCGGAGCGGAAGTCGGGCTCAGGGGGCTGCAGCGACAAGGGAGAACGGTCGATCTACCCTGAGATGGCGGCCAAATTTGCAGGGTCGGAGCGAGCAGAGGCTCGGTGTGCTCGCGGCGCGCGGATGATCGTGAACGCGACCCTGACCGGCCGCCCGATAGTCCCACGCGCCGCGACCGGGCGCACTACTAGTCGGTAGCGCCCCGGCGTAAGCGCGCGGGTGAGGGCCAAGCGCGATGCGCCGCTGGCTCGGTTCACGTTCGATCGGCCGGCGATGGCAGTGAGGACCCGGCCGGTGAAGCGCACACGATTGCGGCCGGCGCGGTCGGAGTGGGAGAAGGAGCCGACCTGGACCCAGCGGACCACGCCGCGGGCGGTGCGCACCTCGCGTTGGATCGTAAATGCGGCGGTCGCGACCGCGCTGTCGCGCCAGCTGACCACGGCGCCGGCGGTAGGGCGGCCGGCAGCTCGCCCGCGCACAGAACTGAGCACCGGGCCGCGGCGGGAGGCGAACAGGACCCTCGGGGTGATGCGAAGCCGTGAAATAGGCGCTCGTGCGCCCAGCATCACCCGGGGCGGTCGGCTGGTTCCGTTCACCGGGATCTGCGGCTCGGGCGCAAACGCGCCGGGCACACGACTCGCGATCCAGGCCCGGATCGGCCGCTCAGCCACCCGCGCGTACACCCCTGGATAGCCGGGCTGGGCGCAGCTTTTGCCAAAGCTCGTAGCGCCAACCAAGCGCAGAGCCCCCGCCGGCGTGGCGGCGAGCAGCGGACCGCCGGAATCGCCTTCGCACGTGTCGTGGCCCCCTTGGGGATAGCCGGCGCACACCATCGTGCGGGCATCGAAGCTGCCGCCATTGAACAGCTCATTGGC
>CAXMLR010000633.1:0-11869 GCA_964194275.1 uncultured Solirubrobacterales bacterium | reverse complement strand
CGATAGTGGCGGCCGCGATGGTGCTGAACCCCGCCCTGCCAGAGCTTGCGGATCACCTCGACCGCCTCCTCCAGCATCTCGAGCCGCTCGTCGGCGCCCGGCCAACGGTCGCCCAGGATGTGCTCGTTGAGCGCCTCGCCGCTGCCGACGCCCAGCAGGAAGTTGCCGTCCAGCAGCACGGCACTCGTCGCGGCGGCCTGGGCGATGACCGCGGGGTGTACACGGATGGTGGGACAGGTGACGGCGGTGGTCAGCTTCATCCCGCCGGCCGCCTGTGCGATCGCGCCGATCGTCGACCAGACGAACGGGCTGTGGCCCTGCTTGTCGTTCCACGGGTGGAAGTGGTCAGAGATCCAAAGGCCGTCGAAGCCGGCTTGCTTGGCCTTCACGGCCTGCGCGACCAAGTCGTGCGGCCCCCAATCCTCACTGGAGAGGAAATAGCCGATCCTCATGTCTGCTCCCTTGTCGATTCGCTCGCACGTACTGCCCTGACATGCACGGTTGTAATCAGGTGGGGTGGGCAAGCCCTCTGTGCCCAGCCTTCTTCGGAGGGAGACATGAACGATCCGCAGACCCAGCGCGAAGATCCGGACCGCCTTCGGGGAGCCGATCGAGCTCGACACGGATCCCGAGCGCGCCAAGGACGACGCTTACGTAAGAACCGCTACGACGAGATGTGCGGGGCAATCCAGCTCGGAACGGACCGGATGGCCCGGCGGCGGAGGCTGCCGATGCTCGCCGGAGCGGCGCCTGGACCGGGCCGCCGGACCAGCGGTCAATCGATGCTGGTCCGGCTCTCTGGTACCCCCAGCCCTAAAGTCTCTCCTGCCGGCGCCTGGCCACAGGACCGCCGGTCAATCCCTACTTGCGCCGGTCGACCGCGCGCTGGAGCTGATCCTTGTTCATCTTCGAGCGGCCGTCGATGCCCATCTGCCGGGCCTCGTTGTACAGCTGCTCACGCGTTCGTCCCTTCGCTCGGTTCGTGCCGGAGCGCTGGCCTCCCCGCCGCGAAGAGGACATGTCCTGGATGGAGGTGCGAGATCGTTCCCGTGACTCACCTGAGCGCGCGCGCTCCTTGTTGACCGTCCGCGCCGCGATCTCCTCGGCGCGGCTCTCGCCCACCCCGCGCTCGCGCTGGCTGTCCTTGATGTGTTCGTACTGACGAGCTCGCTTGGTTCCCTTCTTGACACCGCGGGGCGGCATGACGCTGACCTCCTGGATCGCCTACCTCTGTTCGTTACCCATCACCGCGTCGCGGTAATCGATTGGTCCGCTAGAGCCGGCGACGGCGGCCCAGCGGGATGTCGAACCACAGCCCCTGACCAGGTCCGCCGCAGCCGCGCCGACGACGCTCGTGGTCGTGGCGCCGGAGACAACGTCGGCGATCAGGATCAAATTTTCGCTGACCCCAGGGTCATGCAGACCATGGCGACGATGGCGACCTGATTGCCCACACTGACCAGGAACGAGCCACCTGCCCTCAGCAAGGGTTTAGGCGCAGGCACCCGCGGCTCACCGGCAGCTCGATGCTCGCGGTCTCAGGCGTCGAGAGGATCGCGACGCGACTGCCGCCGCGCCAATCCTGAATCGCGTGCGGAGCGAGCGCCGACAGGGCCAGGATGCGGCACCCACGGCCGGGCCGGGGTGGTGGAAGCCGCTCGATGAGGCGATCGTTCCTCTCCGAGCCGCGGCACGAGCTTCAGCGGCTTGCTCCAGTGGCGAGCGCGAGGGCCGAGGCAGCGTGGCATGAAGGCCGCAACGACGATGCGATCGCAGAACCGAGCTCGCCTATGAATTCGCCAAGAGTCTCGACACGTGGTGGATGGCCGGCCTCTGCTGCCGGCGCCGGTATGCGGTGCGCGCGGCGGTGTCGCCCAGCAGCAGCTCCCGCTCACAGTTGGGTGCGGCGCATAGCCGCCGCTGCCGAGCTCGACTGCGGTGACCTCCGGAGCGGCGTCTCGGAGCCAATCGAGCAGCTCAATCAACGACCGATCCAGAAACGCCTCGGCGACGACGGCGAGCCGCCGCGCCTGGCGCAAACTATCCTCCGTCAAGCGCACCCCTCTGTGTGCCGTGGTCCCGCGTGCAGTGTCCCGATGGCTCGTCTATCGCTTCTCTCCGACCACGTCAAGCGCCCGACAACTCATCTCCCACCGGGACGCGACCGGCTGTGCGGATCAGCGCGTAGATCTGCGCGAGCGCGAGCGCAAGGGCGAGGGCCGCACGGAGTCAGAGGCCACGGCCGTGGAGTCCCGGAGGCGCAGCTCCACCGGGACCCGAACGTGACGCGGAGCGATCCCCGGACTCTGGATCCGCTCGAGCAGGAGGCTCACCGCCCGCTCCGCCTGGAAGTGCAGCGGCTGTGCGACCGTGGTCAGCGAGATCCGGTGCAGCCCGGCGATGGTGATGTCGTCAAAGCCGATCACCGAGACCGCCTCGGGCACCGACCGACCGGCCGCTTCGTACGCCTCGATCATCGCGATCGCCCCGATGTCATTGGACACGAACAGTCCGGTTGGCGCCTCCGGTCCGGTGATCGCGTCCTCGAGCACCACCGAGCGTCGCTCGACGCGGACCGTGTTGCCGCCTGGCTTCCACTCGAACGCCGGCAGCGGTTCCAGCCCGCTACGGCGCATCGCCGACCGATAGCCGGCGTAGCGCGCGCGATCACCGCTGCGCTCCACCAGCGGCGTGCGAACGTAAGCGATCCGACGGTGCCCCAACGCCGCGAGGTGGTCAGTGGCGATCCTCCCGCCCTGGGCGTCACGGGGCCCGACCGAGTCCCCCCACGACTCGCTGAGTCCGAGGAACACGATCGGCACGCCGGCCTTCAGCAACGCGTCGTAGGCCTCCGAAGGGCGAGCGACGAAAGCCAGGAAGACGATGCCCGCCACGCGGTGGCCCAGCAGCGCGTTGACGCCGGCAACGGATATCTCCTCGGCGCCTTCGATGTTGCAGAACATGGTTGTGTAGCCAAAGCCGAACGCCGCCCGCTCCACCACCTGCGCCATCTGGGCGTAGTACGGGTTGCTGAGATCGCCCAGCAGCACGCCGAGGATCGTGGTCCGCTGGCTCACGAACTGACGCGCGATCGCGTTGGGCTTGTAGTCAAGCCGCTCGATCGCCCGCAGGACCCGCTCCCGGGTGCCGGTTGAGACCTCCTCGACGCCCCGGACGACGTTCGAAACTGTGGACTTCGAAACCCCCGCTTCGGCGGCGACGTCGAAAATCGTCGGTGGCTTGCGCGGACCGCGAGACGATGCCGTGCGCCGCCTCGCCCCCGATGCGGTCATCTCAGCACGTCTCCGACCCTGACACGACTCTCCTTCACCCTCGGCTGCGCTGCGGGACCGTCGACTCCTGCATACGGGACAGCAGCCGACCGGCTCAATCGGCTGTGCCAGCGCGGGGGATCATATCCCCGCCGTCGCGACAGGCCTGCCTCTCGCCCCGTGACCGCCGACGCGACGAGGGACCCGGACGGCTTGACAGCTTTCTCGGCTTGGAGATATGGTGGAGTGGAACGTTCCAGAGGGAGGGATCTTGAGTAGACCGACCCGGGTGGGAGTCATTGGATGTGGGCTGATCGCCCAGGTCATGCATCTCCCCTATCTGAGCGAGCTGTCCGACCAGTTTGAGATCGCCGCGCTGTGCGACCTGTCTGAGTCGGTGGCCCGGAAGTGCGGAGAACGCTATGGCGTGGCGGCGGTTCACACGGACTGGGAGGAGCTCCTCACCGAAGCGCTCGACGCGGTGATGGTGCTGACCTCCGGCAACCACGCTCCGATCGCTATCCAAGCCGCGCAGCGCGGGTTGCACGTGTTCGTCGAGAAGCCGATGGCGCTGTGCAGCGCGGACTGCGTAGCCATGATCGACGCCGCAGCCAACGCGGATGTGCGGCTCATGGTGGGAACGATGAAGCGTTACGACCCTGCCTACGAGCGGCTAAGCGAGTTGCTGGGCGATGTCCGCGGCGAGCTCAGACTGGCGCGTGTGACCACGCTTGAGTCGCCGTTTGAGCCATATATCTCGCATTATGCCCTGGTGACCGGAGACCCGCCACCGGCCGACGTCCTGGAGGAACTCCTGCAGGCCGACGAGCGGGCTCTTGATGTCGCGCTCGGTGACGCCGACGAGCAGACACGCGCGTGTTACCGCTGGGTCCTGCTCGACAACCTCGTGCACGAGTTCAACGCGCTGCGGGGCGTGCTCGGTGAGCCGACGGAGGTGCGCTCCGCCGCGCTGAGCCAGTTCTGCGTCAGCGTCAACCTGCGCTTCGGTGAAACCGACTGTCACCTTTCCTGGGTCGACCTGCCAGGGATTGCCCGCTACAAGCAGGAGTTCGCCTTCTACGCGCCGGATCAGCGACTCACGCTCGAACTGCCGTCGCCGTTCCTGCGCAGCATGCCGAGCCGGCTGTTTGTTGAGGGCGGCAATCCCGGAACCACCCACAGCTGGGAGCGGGAGGAGGTCGTTTCGTTTGACGAGGCGTTCAAGCGCGAGCTGGTTGCGTTCGCCAACTGTATCGCCACCGGTCTCGAGCCTCGGACCTCGGGCCACGACGGCTTGGCGGATATCCGACTATGCGAGGCGGTGGCCCGCGCGCATCAGGGGCTCGCGCCCAAGCTGGCGCGCGATCCGGCAACATCAGGCGAAGTCGGAGCCGAGCAATGACCATCGACCGACAGGAAGGCGAGATCGACATGCCAGAAGGATCGATCAGAGCCGAGACCGCGGCCGACGCAGACCAGGCCCGCGGTGTCTCCCGCACCGCCGTTGCCAACGCACCGGTGAGCTACGGAGCCTTCGAGATTACCGTCGGTATCGATCCCGATGTCCCAGACCCGCTGACGCTCCTGGACTGGGTGCAGAAGGCCGGGTATGAGGGCATCGACCTCGGTCCCGTTGGGTATCTCGGCGATGCCGAGACCCTTGCGGCCCGGCTCGGCGAGCGCGAGCTCAGCCTCGCCGGTGGGTACCTCGAGCTGCCATTCAGCGAGCCGGAGAAGCTGGAGCCCGCACTGGCCGAGCTGGAGGCGCTGCTCGACGTCTTTGACAGCGTCAGCACCCTCGCGCTGCGCCCGAAGCCGACACTGGCTGACTTCGGCTCCCCAACCCGCTCGCGGTACCCGGGTAGAGCCGCGCTGGATCGGAGCGTCTCACTGGACGATGCGGGTTGGAAGCGCTTTGCCGACGGACTGGCCAGAGCCGTTGATCGGTGCCGCGTTCGCGGATACGACCCCACTTTCCATCACCACACCGCCACCTACATCGAGGCCCACTGGGAGATCGAACGCCTCCTGGAGGTCAGCGACGTCGGCCTGTGCCTGGACACCGGGCATCTACTGCTCGGCCGCGGGGAACCGATCGCGGCCATCCGGGATTGGGCGGACAGGATCAACCAAGTGCATCTCAAGGACGCCCGCCTTGACCGGCTCGAGGAGATCGTCTCCGAGGCGTTACCCGTGGAGGAGATCTGGCGCCGCCGGGCGTTTTGCGCCCTGGGCGATGGTGACATCGACGTGGAGCAGGTGCTCGCCGCGCTGTCGGACATTGAGTACTCGGGATGGCTCGTCATCGAACAGGACGTCCTACCGGATCCCGAGAATCCCATGCAACCCGCGCTCGATCAGGAACGCAACCGCGACTACCTTCGTGCGCATGGCCTCTGAGCCGGTTCGGATCGCCCTGATCGGGGCGGGCCGCATGGGCCGGGTGCATCTGAGTGCCCTCCAGGGCTCGGACGAGATCGAGCTCGCGGGGGTCGTGGAGCCCTTCGCCGCCACGCGTGGCGAACTTAAGGCGACCGGCGTCACCGTCCATGAGCGAGTGGAGGAACTGCTGTCCCACGAGCCCCCGGAGGGCGTGCTGATCGCAGCCCCCTCCGACCAACACCCCGGGCTCGTCTCGACCTTCGCGGCTGCCGGGATTCCAATGCTGTGCGAAAAGCCCCTCGGGGTTCGCGCGCAGGACACGTTGGCGACGGCGCGGATTGTGCAGGAGGCGGGAGTACTGCTACAGGTCGGTTACTGGCGGCGGTTCGTGCCGGAGCTGCGCGCCCTGCGCGAGCGGATCTCAGCCGGAGAGCTCGGCGAGATCAGCCAGCTGTCGTGCATGCAATGGGACTCCGACCTTCCCTCTGAAAACTTCCGGGCTCACAGCGGCGGGATCGCCGTCGACATGGGCGTCCACGAGTTCGACCAGACACGCTGGCTCCTCGGACAGGAGTTCCAGTGGGTGGCGGCGAGCGCGGCGGGCCCCAGCACCGGCGAACGCCCTCCCGCGGATCCGGACGCGGCGACGATCCTCGGCCAGCTCTCCGGTGGAGCCGCTGCCACCATCTCACTGGGGCGGCGTTTCCCGTACACCGACTCTTGCTGGCTGGAGGTTTGGGGCACCGACGGATATGAGCGAATCCCGTTCATGTGGGCTGCCGCCGGCGACGAAGTGTTCCGCAGCTCCATGCGCCGGCAGGCCGAGGCCTTTGCACGCGCCGTTCGCGGCGCTCCGTGCGAAGGCGCTCAGGCCGCCGACGCCGTAGCCGCCCAGACGGTGGCCGGCAGGGCGGCGGACGCACTAAGCGCCCACGCGCAGGCGTCGATGCGACCGCAAGCCGTCGAATCGTGAGCGGGGCGCCTGAGTGGCAGTCCGCCGAGCCCGAGGTCGGAATCGGGATCATCGGCTACGGAATGATGGGTAAGGCCCATTCCTACGGCTACACGCTCGCGCCCCACATCCGCGCGCTCGGTTGTCGGCCGCGGCTGCGCGTGATCAGCGGACGGCATCGCGGCGCCGTCGAGAGCGCCGCGCGGAAATACGGGGTGCAGCGCGCCGTGACCGATTGGCGCGAGGTGGTCGCCTCGCCTGACGTCGACATCATCGATATCTGTACGCCGCCCGGGACCCATGCCGAGATCGTGGAGGCAGCGGCCCAGGCGGGTAAGGCAATTGTCTGTGAGAAGCCGCTGGCCTCCGACTACGACGGGGCCCGGTGCGCCGCCGACGCCGTGCGCCGGGCGGGCGTTCGCAACGCCATCTGCTTCAACTACCGCAAGCTCCCAGCCCTCGCCCTGATGAACCAGCTGATCGACGAGGGGCGCATCGGCCAACCGCGCCTATGGCGCGCGACATGGCTGTCGGACGAGTTCCTCGATCCCGAGATCCCGTTCGATTGGCGGTTCAGGCGCAGCCAGGGTGCTAGCACGATCGCGGACCTTGGGGCACACCTGGTCGATCTCGCCGGTTGGATGGTCGGAGACGTCGAGTCGGTCAGTGCGCAGTCCCAGACGTTCGTCACCGAGCGGACCGACCCCGCAAACGGCGGCAGCGCGAAGACGCGGTCGACAACGACGACGCCTCGTCCGCTCTGATGCGTTTCCGCGGGGGCGCCCTCGGCGTGTTCGAGACGGCCAAGGTGAGCCCTCGCCGTCCGTGCGACTTCGTCGTCGAGGTCAACGGTTCCCGAGGAACCCTGCGGTTCGACTACTCTCGCCTCAACGAGCTCTGGTACGGGGATGCCGACGAGCCGGGAGAGCTATACGGGATGCGTCGGATCCGAGCCGAACACCAAAGTCACCCGCAGACGGAGGGATGGTGGTCGATCGGGCAGGGCATCGGGTATGGCGCGAGCTTCGTCAACCAGGCCGCTGACCTGCTGGCGCAATGGCCCGACGGAGAGTGGACGCCGGACCTCGAGACCGGGCTGCAGGTTCAGGCCGTCTGCGAGGCGATGGAACGGGCCGCCGCGCAGCGGCGCTGGGTCAACGTGGCGGAGATCGCTGATGGCACCCGGGGAGCCGCCAGCGCGTCGAATACCGACTGACCGAAAAAGGGCTTGAACTCTTGCCTGCGCTCGTCGCCTTGATGCAATCGGGCGAGCCGAGTTGCGCTGCGAGGCCGGGCACCGCGGACTGAGCGCCCGCGAGACCGAAGCTGTGCCTGGCGCCGGAGCGTAAGCCGCCGAGGCCGCCGTCGGCATTAGCACCTGATATCTATCCCATCGGCCCGCACCAGATCGCCACGTGCCAGCGCACGGCGCGCAGAAACCCCGGGGTTAGGTTCGGGGAGTGTCGCCGTTCGTCTTGCCGACCGAACCTGGTCTTCCGGAGCGTGGGCAAGCATCCGAAATACGATCAACGGCGGAAGTGAGCGAGCGTCTTACGAATCTCATCGGGCAAGTCGTCATCTGCGGGCAGCGGTACTGTCGGTGGCGCGGACCCCCGGTTGCGAGTTGCCGTGTCTAGTCATAGACCGACGCAAGCGTGGGCCATTGCTCGCGGTCGTGGCCGGCGATGACAACGATCCCTCGCTGGCCAGCGACGTAACTTTGGAGCTGGAGTAAGGAGTCGCGAAACTGGCGATAGTTGCTGGCGATGCCCGGCATGGTGCTGTCGCCGATGGTCTTCAGGGTGTAGGCCGCATCGCTGGTTAGAAGCACCTCTCGCTGACCGGTACTCACCAAGACCGAAAGGTGCCCTGGCGTATGGCCGGGAGTGGGCAACAGGCGCACGGTGCAATCGCCGAAGAGGTCGACAACCGAACCGAAGCCCGCCAACGTGCTGTCTGCCGCGCTGAAGTCAACAAGCCGCCAGTCATAGGGATGAGTGAAATGTTGAGCCCTATACCCGTTGATAAACCCAGGTCGTCTGTTCGCTGCCACCCATTCACGACCGTCAACGACGAAGGTTGCCTGCGGGAACTCGGTGATCGCGCTGGCGTGGTCGGTGTGCAGATGGGTCATGACGACCACCTTGATCGCCGACGGCTCAAGCCCCCGCGCGCGCAGTTGGCCAGCAAGGCCACCGTGATGACCAACGCGAAACTCATACAACTGGCTCGCGGCGATCCCCATCGTGCCTCGCGGATTTTCCGCGGCTTGGGGGTGCAGGCCGGTGTCAATCAGAACCGGGCCCGCGCTTGGGTGCTCGATCAGAAAAACGGGTGCCGGGATCCATATCCGCCGGGCCTTCCCTAGGCCGACCCCAATCGCGCGTGCGCTGGCAAGCGGGGTCTGGCGATGAAGTAGCGCGGGCGGAATAAGCACCTCGCCAGAACAGAGCGGGTGCAGCCGGACGCCCGCACGCTCGCTGCCTCCGGGCAGCACCCCCTGCAGTCCTGCGGTCGGGATCTTGGTCATCACACCGACGAGCGCGGGATCGTGACCCGCTCAACTCTCATGAGGAGCAGTCCCGAGCTTCCCCGGTGCCGAGCTTTGACCTCGGCATCCTGGTTGCGCTCTGGAGGCCTGCGCTGCATCACGGGCAATCGTGCAGGGACACCGAGCCACAGACTGGTGTCCCTGATGCTGATCACGGCCCGAGCATAGTTCGTCGATCGTCATTACGGCACGATCGAATCGTCGTGGACGGGCAATCGACGGGCCTCCAACGGCGGTCATGGCGCGATGATGCCCGCGGCCAAGGCGCCCGACATGTTCGCGGCAGCGGGATGGATGTTTGGGGCAACGTCGCCTCACCTGGCTACCGCTCGATGTTCGAGGCCGGATGGTGATAGTCTGCGCGTAGATGATCTACGCGACGATTGGAGAGAGGTGATGTGGACAAGCGAGCACAGCACTGAGACGACTGCCGCGCCTGCCGCTATCTGGCGGGCATGGGCCGAGGTGGAACATTGGCCGGAGTGGAATGCGGACATCGAGGAGATCGAGCTGATCGGGCCGTTCGCGACGGGCAGCACGATCGCGATGAGACCACGCGGTCAGGCGATGGTCGAGCTGCGTCTGGCCGAGGTCGTCGAGGGCCAGCGCTTCATCGACGAGGCCGACATCGGTGGCACGACCATCCGCACCGAGCACCGCATCGAGCGCCTCGACGAGCGTCGCGCACGCATCGTCTACCGCCTGGTCGCCACCGGCCCGGCAGCTGGCGCTATGGGCCCGGCGATCAGTGCCGACTTCGAAGACACCCTTGCAGCTCTGGCCCAGCGGGCCGCCCAATGAGCTCCTCGGGCGGGCAGGCGACCCGCTTCCCCGATGGGCCTGCGGGCAGCCCGGGCTTTCTGCTCTGGCACGTGACGCTCACTTGGCAGCGAGCGATCGCCGCCGCGTTGGCGCCGCTTTCGCTGACCCACGTGCAGTTCGTGCTGCTGGCCTGCGCGTGGTGGCTGGACGAGCGCGGGCACAGGCCCAACCAGCAGGAGCTCGCGCGCCAGGCCGGCACCGATGTGAAGATGACCTCGCAGGTCGTCCGGCGCCTTGAGTTCAAGGGTCTGCTCGAGCGCGAGGTCGATGCCACCGACACTCGAGCCCGCCGGCTGCGGATCACCGCAGCCGGCGCTCGTACCGCGCAGCGTGCGATCACCGCTGTCGAAGCCGCTGACGCCGCGTTCTTCGGCGATGAGGCGGACGGCCTGATCGCGCTGCTGGTGCCTCTAGCTTCGTTCGAGGACGGCCCGCCAAGGCCTGCCTCATGAGCGCTCCTCGGATCGATGTCGAGCTGTTCACTGACCCGGCGTGCCCCTTCGCGTTCTCGGCGGAGCCGGTCCGCCGGCGCCTACAGTGGCATTACGGTGACGGCTTGCGCTGGAAGACGCGGATGATCGTGCTCACCCGCGAGCCAGGCGAAGCCGAAAAGCTCGCCGAGGGCGCAGGGGGCCTACAGAAGCGCTTCGGCATGCCGATCGATCCGGTGCCCTATACGCGACCCTCCTCATCTGAGCCCGCGTGCCGGGCAGTGATCGCCGCCCGCATGAACGCGCCCGAACACGCAGAGACCCTACTGCGCCAGCTGCGGGTGCGGGTGATGCAGGGAGGGCTCCTCGACGATCCAATCCTCATCGCTAGCGCCGCCAGCGACGCCGGCCTCGACCCCGACACGCTAGCTGCCTGGAGCCAAAACGAGAACGTCGCAACCGAACTAGAGACCGACGCTGCGGCGGCCCGTAACCCGCTGCCTGGCGCCCGCGCGCTCGACCACAAGCTCGGCGGGCCGCGCGATCAGCGGCGCTACACCGCCCCGAGCTACATCATCGACGGCTGCGCCATCCCCGGTTTCAACCCGATCGAAGTGTACGAGAACGTGATCGCCAACCGCGCTCCCGACCTGCCGCGACGCCCCAAGCCGCGGTCCGCCCACGAGCTGCTGATATGGGCCAACGAGCCTCTTGCAACCGCCGAAGTCGCGCTCGTCATGCAGGTCGACATCGATCACGCGCGCCACGCCCTGCGCGAAATCGCGACGTTTCACCGTGCAGGCGCCGACGGGTACTGGACGCCCGAGCCATAGCGGGCGGGTGTGTCTAGTGCCGACCTGCGAGTCCAAAACAAATTGGAACCCTTTCTTGGACCCTTGGCGGGCCGGCCGCCGATCCAGACCAAGAAACGGGGCCCGATTGCGGGGCGTTTCTTCAAAGCGGGGGCGGGATCCGAACCCGCGACCTTCGCGCTCTTTGGCGGCAGATGGCTGGCGTGGCAGCGTCCCTCCTTCAATGGACGGCTACTGGAAGTGCCTACTTCGGATCGGTCAGCCCGCGCCGTACGGCCTCGGCGCCCGCCTCGCCTCGCGTACGAACGTCGAGTTTGCGCAGGATCGCCGAGACGTGATGATCCACTGTCTTCTCAGACACGATCAGGCGGGCGGCGATTTGCGCGTTGCGTAGCCCTTCCGCCACCAGCATCAGTACCTCGAGCTCACGTGCGGTGAGGCCAGCCGGATTCTCTCGTGTCCGTGCCCGCGGCCCACGCGTCACTCCCCTCACGCCCCGCTCGCGCAGCCGGCGAGCAACGATCGCGGCCGCCGGACCGGCGCCGAGGGTCCGCAGCTCTGCATGCGACTGCAGGAGCGCGTCTTCGTCGCCGTCTGCCAATGCCAGAGCCGACTCGTACGGACAGCCGAGCGCCCGCCACAGGTCC
>CAXMLR010000632.1:0-4349 GCA_964194275.1 uncultured Solirubrobacterales bacterium | reverse complement strand
GAGCCGATCGACGCGATCACGTCGCCCCGGGAGATCTCGCTGAGCGTCACTCCGGGCAGATTCAGCGCAACACGCTGAATCTGCCCGGGCCAGCGGCACCGGTTGGTCGTGGACCTCGACGGCGCGTACGCGGGTACGGAGCCCCCGCGGCAGGATCTCGACGGCCTCGGCGCGGCTGAGCGCGCCTGACCACAGCGTGCCGGTGGCGACGGTGCCGGCGCCGCGGATCGTGAAGACGCGGTCCACGTGGAGCCGACCGGGGGCGCCGCTCGCGACGCGCTCCGGAGTCGCGGCGGCGACCCGCTCGAGCGCCGCGCGCAGCTCCTCGAGGCCAGTCCCGCGGCGCGCCGACACTCCAACCAGCTCAGCATCCGGGAACAGCTCCCGCGCCTCGAGCATCGCCGCTTCGGGCCCGGCGAGATCGCATTTGGTCACCGCCACCACGCCGTGCGACACGTTCAAGGCCCGCAGCACAGAGGCGTGTTCACGCGTCTGTGGCATGACGCCGTCGTCCGCGGCGATCGTCATCAGATAGAGGTCGATCCCGCTGGCGCCTGCCACCATCGTGCGCACGAACTGCTCGTGTCCGGGCACGTCGACAACCGACAGGGTCCGCCCAGACGCAAGCGCCAGGCGCGCGTAACCCAGCTCGATCGAGATGCCACGGCGGCGCTCGTCGGGCAGGCGGTCGGTGTCGATGCCGGTCAGCGCGCGGATCAGCGCCGTTTTTCCGTGGTCGATGTGTCCGGCCGTGCCGAGGACCAGAGGCGCGGGTGCCATCACCGGCGCAGCGCCTTACGAACCGCCGCGCCCACTACCGGAATCTCGTCGTCGGTCAGCGTCCGCGGGTCCAACAGCACGCGGCCATCGCTGATCCGTCCGATCACCGGCGGCTGCCCGTCGCGCAGCGCCCGCATCAGGGTGACCGGGTCAAGCTCGGTTTGCACGGCGACGGCGGGGCCCTCGAGCTCCAGCAACGGCAGCGCCCCGCCCCCCACCTTGCCGGCCGCTCGGAGGATCTCGCCGTTCCCCCTCAGTTCGGCGCACAGCCGCTGCGCGCGAGCGCTCAGCGTCGCCTCGCCGGAGTCGAGCATGGCCAGCACCGGGATCTCCCTCCGGGCCCTCGCCGGGTCCCGGTAGAGCATCAGGGTCGCCTCGAGCGCGGCCAGCGAGAGCTTGTCGATTCGCAGCGCTCGGGCGAGCGGATGTCTCTGAGCTGCCTCGACCGCCTCGCGGCGACCCATCAGCAGCCCCGCCTGTGGCCCGCCCAACAGCTTGTCCCCGGAACAGCAAACGAGCGAGGCGCCGGCGGCGATCGATCGCCGGATCGGTGGTTCGTCGGCCAAGGCCGGGATCCCGCCGGCCCGGGCGAGCACCCCGGAGCCGACGTCGTCGATCACCGGAGCGCCAAGTCGGCACAGCTCCTCGACCGAAACGTCCTCGACGAAGCCGACCGTGCGGAAGTTTGACGGATGGACGCGCAGGATCACCGCGGAGCTATCGCCCGCCGCGGCCAGGCCGGCCTCGTAGTCGCGCAGACGGGTCCGATTGGTCGTTCCGACCTCGACCAGCCTCGCACCGGACTGGGCGATGACGTCGGGAATCCGAAAGCCGCCACCGATTTCGACCAGCTGGCCGCGAGACACGACGATCGTCCGCGTCTCGCCGGCCAGCGACGCGCTGGCCAGCAGCACGGCGGCGGCGCCATTGTTGATGACCAGGGCGGCTTGCGCCCCGGTCAGCTCGCAGAGCAGATCCTCGACGTGGGCCTGACGGCTGCCCCGAGCGCCGGTGTCGAGGTCGAGCTCGAGGTTGCAGTATCCCGCCGCCGCCCGTGCGACCGCGTCACGTGCGCTCTCGGCGAGCGGTGCGCGGCCGAGGTTCGTGTGGAGGATCACCCCGGTGGCGTTGATCACCCGCTGCAGCGACCCGCGGCGGAGCCGGTCCAGCAGCTCGACGGCCCGGTCGCTCAGATCGCCGGGGGGCGACTCACCGCCGAGAAGGGCCTCGCGGCGTTCAGCGATGGCCCGCCGGGCCGCGGCTACCGCCAGGGACTGCGTCGCTCCATGCGCCTTGAGGCCCGCAGCCAGCTCGTCGACGGACGGAAGCTCGCTCAGCCGACCCGCCGAGGCGTCGTCCCGGCCACCCAAGCTCCCTCCTCCTTCTTCCAGATCGGAGCCCCTGCCTTGATCTCGTCGATGATTTCCCGCGCGCCCGCGAAGGCCTCGGCCCGGTGGGGCGCGGATACCGCCACCGTTACCGAGGCCTCCGACAACGGAACGATTCCGACTCGGTGCTCGGCGGCAGCCGCACACAGACCGTGGCGCTCGATCGCGCGGGTCACGATGCCGGCCATCTCACGCTCGGCCATCGGCACGTAGGCCTCGTAGTCGAGCTCGGGCACCGTGCGCGTCACCCCGGAAAACGTGACCACGGCACCCGCCCGTGCGTCGCTGACCCGGCGCACGAGCGAGTCCAGCAGCAGCGGGGCATCCGTAACGCGCACGTGCGCTGACCCCACGGCGCCACCGGACACGGGCGGGATCAGCGCTAGCTCGTCACCGCTGTGCAGCTCGACCTCCGGCTCGGCGTACGCCTGGTTGAGCGCCATCACCACCGGAACGCCTGCGGTCAGGTGGCCGACGCGGGCGAGCGCGTCGCTGACCAGCGCACCGTCGGGCAGCTCCAACTCGATCTCGTCAGCCTCCGCGCGCTCTCGCAGGATTGCGAACAGGCGGACGCGAACTTGCATCGCACAAGGCTATCCCGCCGTGACGGAGTATTGACAGGCCGTTAACCATCTTCCGCGGTGGGGTGGACTTTCCATATCCTGCGTCTTCGGGGTTTCTAACAGGAGGAATCAATGCCTACACGGAAGAGCGTCCTTGCGTTGCTGGCTTCGGTGCTCTGCACCGGGGTCGTCGTCGGATGCGGCAGCAGCAGCTCATCGTCAAGCGGCAGCTCGTCGTCAAGCGGCAGCTCGTCATCGCCGGCGCCTACGCCGACGGCGGCTGATCCGGCCGTCGCCAAGCTCGTGCCGGCCACGATCAAGTCAAAGGGGACGCTCACCGTCGCGGCTGACGCCAGCTACGCCCCGAACGAGTTCTTTGCCCCCGACGGCAAGACTGTGATCGGGATGGACGTTGATCTCGTCAAGGCACTCGGCGCGGTGATGGGGCTCAAGACCAGCGTGGTCAACGCGACCTTCGACAGCATCATCCCCGGATTGGCTTCCGGCAAGTACGACCTGGGTGCTTCGTCGTTCACGGATACGAAGCTGCGCGAGAAGACGGTCGACTTCGTCGACTACTTCTCGGCCGGCGAGTCCTTCTACACCAAGGCCTCGGGTGGCGCCACGGTCAGCACCCTCGCTGATCTGTGCGGTCATACGGTTGCCGTCGAGAAGGCGACCGTCGAGGAGACCGACGCCACGAGCCAGAGCGCAAAGTGCAAGAAGGCCGGCAAGTCCGGCGTGACCGTACTCGTCTTCCCTGACCAGAACGGCGCGAATCTGGCGCTGAACAGCGGCCGTGCCCAGATCGGCTTTGCCGACTCGCCAGTCGCCGCCTACGCCGTCAAGAAGACCAACGGACAGTTCAAGCTCGTTGGTCAGCCGTTCTCGACGGCGCCCTACGGTCTCGCCATCCCGAAGGGCAAGGGGCTGACCAAGCCAGTCCTCGCTGCGCTGGAAAAGCTCATCCAGAACGGGACCTATACGTCGATCCTCAACCACTGGGGAGTGCAGGCGGGGGCGACTTCAAAGCCGGGGATCAACGGAGCGACGAGTTAGTCGTCAGACTGAAGCTCAGAGGTGAGTACCTCAGAGCTTTCTAACGATCGGACGGGACGGCCCGAGGAGATAGAGGCCGTCCCGGTCCGACGTCTTGGGCGGTGGATCGCTGGCGCGATCGTGCTGGTGATTGCCGCTTCGATCGTCCGTGCGGTAGTGACGAACCCGCATTTTCAGTGGAGCGTCGTCGGGCACTACCTGTTCGATTCTCGGATCCTCCACGGGGTCGTCGTCACCTTGGAGCTGACGGTGATCGCGATGGTCATCGGCGTCCTACTCGGCGTGGCGATGGCTGTGATGCGGCTGTCGCCGAACCCACTGGTAGCCGGAGCAAGCTGGGTCTACATCTACTTCTTCCGCGGCACGCCGGTACTCGTCCAGCTTCTGTTCTGGGGGTTCATCGGGGCGCTGTTCCCGCGGATCACACTGGGGATCCCCTTTGGCGGCCCCGCCCTGATCGACGCCAACGCCAACTCGCTGGTCACGGCCTTCACCGCGGCGATCCTCGGCCTCGGTCTCAACGAGGGCGCCTACATGGCTGAGATCGTCCGCGCCGGGA
>CAXMLR010000631.1:0-1772 GCA_964194275.1 uncultured Solirubrobacterales bacterium | reverse complement strand
CCCACAGTGAGACCGCGGCGAACGCCGTCAGCAGCATCAGATCAAAGCGATCTAGGTGCCGCCGCGTTCGGCGTGGGGCTCCGGCGGCGACCGCAGGCGGTGCTTCGGAGGCAAGTTCGACGCGCATCGAACCTGACGCTAACAGCCGCCAGGGCTCGTTTGCCGCCTGGCTACTGGGCGAGCTTATGCTGAAGTGACGTTGAGGCTTGGCCGACGGAGCCACTCATCAGGTTGACCCCGCTCGCGCGGAGCAACATCCCGGTGGCGGGCATGAACGCCAGCACGAGGAACACCGTCAGCCCGAGGGTCGCCCGCCGCAGCCTGACGTTCGTGGCCAATCCGGCCAGCGGCAGCAGCCAGATGATGTACCACGGCACGAGCCAGGCGAGGCTGGCGATCAGTGCCAGCGTCGACCATCCCGCCCCGGCCAGCCAGTCCTTGCGCCGGCGCACCAGCAGCGCCACCAGGACCACGACGGCGACGTTGGCCACGCGCAGCAGCGCCGGCGCGCCTCCCCCCAGGCCGAGCGCCCAGCCGACCAGATTCGGGATGCTGAAGTCAGTCAGCAGCGTGCTCTGATCCTGGAGGTTCGGCAGGTGCAAGCCGAACAGGCCGATGCTGAGCGCCGCCAGCGGAACCGCGGCCAGCGCCGCTCCGAGCACCACATGCCCGCGGCGCTTGGGCGGCCGGGCGGCGAGCAGCAGAAACGGGAGCAGCAGAATCGCGGTGAACTTGACCGCGACGGCGACCATCACCGCTGCCCCGGCGGAGCGATCGCGGTGCGACAGCAGCAGGACGATCGCGGCCGTCGAGGGGACGAGCATGAAGAAATCGTTGTGGAACCCGCCCACCGCGTACATCAGATAGATCGGGTTGGCGGCCACGAACAGCACGACGAAGCGCGGGTCGCGCCCGAGCAGCGTCGCGCACTTCCATACCAAGGCGATGAAGCCCAGGCTCATCGCTACCGCCAGGACCTTGAGGACCCAGTAGGCCACCGGTATCGGCAGCAGCGCGATCGGATAGCTGAGGGCGCTGAACAGGTAGCCGTACGGGCTGCGAAGGTGATGCCAGGTGCTCAGCAGGTAGATCGGGTCGTTCGTCTCGGCCGCGATTCCGTGAACGTAGGGGTTGAGGTGGTGGACCGCCCCGAGCCGGGCGTAGCCGAGGTAGTTGAAGATGTCGGTCAGCTGCAGCGGCGCGCTCATCAGGAGGATCACGTGCAGCGAGACGACGCAGATCACGATCGTGCGCATCGACAACGTTCGGACCGCCGCCAGCGCGACTGCGTAGGCGGCGGCCATCGCGACCATCACTGCGCTGAACCCGAGCTCGAGCGTCCTGTAGCTGGCACTGATGTGACCGAACAGGAGGTGCAGGGGCCCTGACTCCCAGGCCGGGAAGCCGACGTTGCTGCGAGGGACGAGCGAGTTGGAATGCCCGGTCGAGAACACGACCACGGCGAACGCCCCCAGCAGCAGGATGGCCAGCGCGGCTTGCCCCGCCCGGTGCCCGAACGCCACATCGAGCCGCGGCAGGGCGAGGCGGCTGCCGACTCCAAACAGCCGTGGGAGGACCGCGCCGCCGTCGGCGGCGGGAACCGTCGGCGCAGCCCCGACGGCGCTCGAAGCGAGCGCGAGGGACCCGTCGGACTGTGTCGAGTCCTGTCGCATCACCTCAGATACTGCCCGGCAGGGGTTGGTCCTCGTGCGGGCGCCGATTGAAATTCGGTTAAGAAGAAGGGTTACGCGCCGAGGCCGGCGATCTGGAGC
>CAXMLR010000630.1:0-6575 GCA_964194275.1 uncultured Solirubrobacterales bacterium | reverse complement strand
ACGTTCCAGCCGGCGCCGCGGAAGTCGGCCTCCAGCTCCTGGATGATCTTTCCGTTCCCGCGGACGGGCCCATCGAGGCGCTGGAGGTTGCAGTTGACGACCCAGATCAGGTTGTCGAGAGCTTCGCGGCCGGCCAGGCCGATCGCGCCCATCGACTCGGGCTCGTCCATCTCCCCGTCGCCGAGGAACGCCCACACCTTGCGTCCGTCGGTTGAGGCCAGCGCGCGGGCCTCGAGGTACTTCATGAACCGGGCCTGGTAGATCGAGGTGATCCCGCCGATGCCCAGCGACACGGTGGGGAACTGCCAGAAGTCGGGCATCAGCCACGGATGGGGGTAGGACGAGAGCCCGTCGCGACTGACCTCCTGTCGGAAGCCGTCGAGCTGCTCGGGGGTGAGTCGGCCCTCGAGGAAGGCGCGGGCATAGTTCCCGGGCGAGGAGTGGCCCTGGAAGTAGACGAGGTCGCCCAGGAACTCCTCGGAAGGGGCGCGCCAGAAGTGATTGAAGCCGACCTCGTAGAGGGTGGCCAGAGACTGGTAGCTGGCGATGTGCCCGCCGAGCTCGGACGATTCCTTGTTGGCGCGGATCACCATCGCCATGGCGTTCCAGCGGATGATCGAACGCAACCGTCGCTCGACCGCGGGGTCGCCCGGAAGCTGCGCCTCGCGCTGCACCGGAATCGTGTTGACGTACGGGGTGTTGAGCGTGGCAATCGGACCCGTGCCCGCGTGCTGCGCGCGCTCGACGGCGCGAGTGAGGATCTGCCGCGCGCGCTCGGGCCCGTCGTGGGCGACGACGGCGTCAACGGCCTCGAGCCACTCGCTCGTCTCGACCGCGTCGATGTCAGCTCCGGTGCCGTTGGAGCTCGGGGTCTGGACTTGATCCGTCATGCCCTGTGTGCGGTGGATTTCCTGGTCAACGGTCGCCTGGCCACTATACCTCCGGCCCCATCCCCTGACCGGGGGGTTTCATGCACGGAAGGGTCCGGTACGGTGCGCGGCATGAGCCTGCGTGAGGTCAGCGGGGTGCCCGGACCGCCGTGGAAACGTGAACTGCACGGCCAGCTCGACGAGCTGGTGGTCGAGTCAGAGCTGCTGACCGGCAATCCACTCGGCGACCCGGCCCGCCGCCCGCTGTACATCTATCGGTCCCCCGGGGTAGCGGGGGACGACAGCCATCGCCAGGTCCCAACGATCTATGTGATCCAAGCCTTCACCGGGCAGGCGGACATGTGGATCGGCCGAGCCGCGTTCGAGCCGACGATAGTCGAGCGCCTCGACGCGATGTTCGCCGAAGGTGGCTGCCCGGACGCGGTTGTGGTGTTCGTCGACGCCTGGACCAGACGCGGGGGATCGCAGTTCTTGAACTCCGCCGGCACGGGTCCTTATCTGGACTACCTGTGCGACGAGATCGTCCCGTTCATTGACGGGCGCTACCCGACGCTGGACGACCGCGAGCACCGAGGGCTGACCGGGAAGTCCTCCGGTGGTTACGGCGCGATGACCGTGCCGATGTTGCGCCCGGACGTGTTCGGCGCGCTCGCGTCGCACGCGGGGGACGCGTTGTTCGAGTGCTGTTACCAACCGGACTTCCCGGCCGTAGCCCGTCAGCTCCGTGAGCACTTCGAGGGCTCGTACGAGGTCTTTCACGAGCGCCTCGCCGAGGCGGACCACTTCGACTACGGCCGGTTCGGCAAGCCGTGGGAAATCTACGGTTACGCGTGCGCGTACTCGCCTGATCCCGCTCGCCCCGGCGAGGCATTGCTCCCGTTCGATGCCGAGACAGGCCGCCTAAACGACGAGGTCTGGGCAAGGTGGCTCGAGCTGGACCCGGTGCGGATGGCGCCCGTGCACGCCGACAGTTTGCACAGCATGCGCCGCATCTATCTCGATGCGGGCAAAGGCGATGAATACTTCCTGGACCTGGGCGCGCAGGCGTTCGCCACGGAGCTCGACAAGCTCGGCGTTCAGCATTCGCTCGAGCTCTTCGACGGCCGCCACGGGGGCATCAGCTACCGTTACCCCGGCGCGATCCGCGAGTTGATCCTGGCCCTGGCGCCATAGCCGTTGCGCACCGGCCGAGCGGGGCTGCGAAGCTACGCCGATGGCGGTGAGTACCGAAGGGGACGTGATCTTTGCCGGCCCGGTCGCGCTGGCCCAGCGCGTTCGCGCTGGAGAGCTACACCCGCGTGAGCTGGTGGAGCTGTGCCTGCGGCGAATCGAGGCACTCAATCCGAGGCTGAATGCGTTTCGGGTGACGATGGCCGACGAGGCGCTGGCCGCGGCCGAAACGGTCTCGGATGGGCCGCTGGCGGGCGTGCCAGTCGCGATCAAAGATGAGATGCGCGTCGCCGGACAGCCCCTGAATCACGGATGCCGCGCGGAGGAAGCGCTGCCCACCGCCGACAGCGAAGTGGTTCGCCGGCTCCGAGCGGCGGGCGCGATTCCGATCGGGATCACCAACGTTCCGGAGCTCACGATCTGGCCGTGGACGGCGAGCGTTGCCCAGGGCATCACCCGCAATCCGTGGGATCTCTCGCGCACCCCGGGGGGATCCTCGGGCGGCTCCGCGGCCGCGGTTGCCTCCGGCGTGGTGCCTGCCGCCACGGCAGCCGACGGCGGCGGTTCGATCCGCATCCCGGCGGCGTGCTGCGGACTCGTGGGGATGAAGCCGACGCGCGGGCGGGTGTCGCTGATGCCGCTGCCCGACGATTGGCTGGCGCTCGGGGTGTACGGCGCCCTGGCCCGAACCGTGCGCGACAGCGCGGCGCTGCTCGACGTGATGCACGGTCACGTCGACGGCGACCGAGACCGCGCGCCCGGGTTCACCGGCAGCTATGTGGACGCGGCCGCCCAGCCGCCACGTCGGCTCCGGATCGCGATGTCGCGCAAGATCCCTCCGGGGCTGCTCGGCAAGGTGTCGCCGGATCAGCGCGCGGCGTGGGAGCGGACAGGTCGAGCTCTGGAGGGCTTGGGTCACGACGTGACCGAGCGCGATCCCGCGTACGGCCTCGCCCAACTCGATTTCGTCCAGATGTGGTTCCGTGGGGTCTACGAAACCTCGTTGCGCTTCGCCGATCGGAGCCAATTCGAGCCGTCGACACGCCAGATGGCCGGCGCGGGCCACCACCTCGTCCCGCCGCGACGACGCCGGGCGCTGCTGGCCAAGCGAGAGCAGACGACGGCTCGCATCCTCGGGCTCTGGGACGAGTTCGATGTCCTGCTCACACCCGGATTGGCCAAGACCGCGATTGCCGCCGAGGGCGGCTTCGGGAAGCCGATGCCCCTGGCGGTTGACATCGCCGGGCGCTTCACGCCGTTCACCCCGCTCTTCAACCTGACAGGCCAGCCGGCGGTGTCACTGCCGGCTGGGATCGGCTCCGACGGCCTGCCCCTCAGCGTCCAAATCGTCGGGCGCCACGGAGCCGAGGATCTTCTGTACTCGCTTGCGGGCCAGATCGAGACGGCCCAGCCCTGGGCGACGCGGCGGCCTCCGGCGTACTGAGCTCTCCGGCGGAAAAGGCTGGAACCGGCGTTTTGAGCTGACCCGGGCTGAGTGCCTGTTCACGTTCGAGGACCAGCGCCGGGTGTCGTACCGGTCGGGCCATTCCGTCGGATCCGGCTCGCCAACCGGGTTGTTCAGGGCATGGTGGGGATCGTGTGAACGATCGTTCGGATCCCGACCAGGGAGCTCGGGGGAGCCCGTGGCCGGCAGCTGGGGCGGGGCCGGCTGGTTCGCAGTCTCGTCAGGTTCCTCGGCCTCGACGTCCTTGCTTTGGTCTCGGCTTGCTCTGTCCCCCGGCCTGCCCCGCCGATTGACCGCGCAAGCGGGCCGGCGGCTATGGATCGTGGCCGGGATCGATCGCTTTCGCCCGGTGAAAGGTGAGCGGTGACTCGCTGCGCGCGGCCTCACCGGCTATCGGCTCCAAAAGAAATCCGCAATGGTCTCCGAGGTCCAGCCGGCGCGCAACGGAACCAGCAAACCAGTTCTCGAGCGCCGTAAGGATCGGCGCGCCGCCGGGACCTTCGCGCCAGGCGACGTCGGCGAACTTGTCGACTTCGTCCCCGGTCTGGCCGCCGAAGAGCTCGGCCAGCCCGGTTGCCTCCTCGGGGACGAAGTGCACGACCAGAACCGCTGCCCGTGTGGCTATCCGGTAGGTCCGGTTCTTGACCGAAAGGCAGGCGAGGAACCGCGGCGGTGTGATCGATACCTGCGAGGCGAACCCGATCAGGCAGCCACCTCGTTCGCCGTCGGCGGCAGTGGTGACGATGAACATCGCATAGTCGAGCTGGCGGGCCAGCTCGTTGAAGGTCCGCGCATCCGGCATCCGGCGGCTCAGCGCCGACGCGTACCGGGCCGGGTCAGGCTGCCGCCTCGCGAGCGCCTGATCAGGTAGAGGATCAAGCTGGAGCAGGCGACCGACAGGACCACGCCTGGAACCCCCCGCCGCCAGATCGCCAACACGATCAATCCGGCCCCGAGGTTCCCGGCCAGCCCGAGCAGGATCGTCCGTGAGATCGACATCGGATCGGGTCCCGGCAGTGAAAGCCGTGCCAGTGCGCCCACGAACAGGCCGGATATGGCGAGCACGATCAGATAGAGGAGAAGACTCATGTCTGCGCTCGGTTTTACCCTCTTCGGGACGAGCGCACGCAACACGAGCCAAGGACCGAAGAGGAGGTGGCTTCATGCACGCTGTCGCGCGGTACGCGAAGGCGACCGCAAAGCCGGGCCAGGGCGACGCGCTGGCCCGCGTCATGCTCGAGGTCGCCGAAGGTCTCCGAGGGATTCCGGGATGCGAGCTGTACGTGATCAACCGCGCGGTCGCCGAACCCGACGTGATCTGGGTGACAGAACTCTGGCACAGCCAGGAGCAGCTCGATGGCGCCCTTGAGAGCGAGGGCGCCCGCGCCCGGATCCCGGAGGTTCTGGCGCTGGTGGCCGAGGGAGGCTTCGAGCGGATCGACCTCGAGCCGCTCGGGGGTCCGGGCTTTCCCGGCACCGACTCCTGATGCCTATAAGAGTGATGGCGGGGCGATCACCCGAACCGAGCTCCGTTAGTCCGCGGGCCGGTCGAGGAGCTCGGCTGCAGCCCGGTTGATTAGTGGCTTCATCGCCATCCAGCGCCGGTCAACAGCGGTGTGTCCTGAGATTGGGATCGCCATCACCAGACCGCGGATCAGCGAGACCGCGGCATCGATCACGGCGGGGAAGTCGGCGCTCCCGGATTGGTCTGGGAAGAGGGTGGAGGCGGTCGCCATCAGGACGGAGGTGATCCGGTTCTCAAGGTCGTCGAGCGCGGCCGCGAGCTCAGGCTCGGCCCAGGCGGCGATCCACAGCTGCGCGGCGGCGAGCGCCTGCGGCGATGTGAACTCGCGCCAGGCTTCGTCGAGGACCGCATCGCGGTGCTCGGGGCTGCGTAGGGCGGCCAGGTCGACTCTGTCCAGCGCCCGTTCGGCGAGGCGGTGGGCGAGCCGCGTCACCGCTTCGATCAGCAAAGTCTCGCGGGTCTCGAAGTGGTGCATCAGCGTGCTCTGGGCGATTCCGGCACGCTCGGCAATCCGACGCGTCGTGAGCGCGGCGTACCCGTCAGCGACCAGGCACTCCACCGTCGCGTCCAGAATCGCCAGTCTTGTCGCGGCGCGTTGCTGAGCCCGCGTCGGCGGTCGGCTCTCGGACAAAGCAGCTGCCGAAGTTTCATCGATCACACGATCAATGATGCTACATTCCGCCCGTCGATCAAGCGATCGGTGAAACGCGATGCGAAAGAGGCTGACGTGAGCGACGACCAGATCCGCGGATCAAGGGTTCGACGAGCCGCCCGGCTCACCGGGACCGCTGCCGGAGTCGCGGCTCGCGAAGCAACGGCCAGGGCGATCAACGCGACCGGCTCCTCGGACGGCCGTCGCGCAGCCGCATCGCGTCGACAGCTGAAGTCAGCTCAGTCCTTGGTCAAGCTGTTCAGCGGGATGCGAGGGGCCGCGATGAAAGTCGGGCAGACGCTCTCGGCGGTCGATCTGGGAATGGTGCCTGAAGAGATCCGCCCAGAGTTTCAGGAGATCCTCGCGACGCTGCAGCAGCATGCCGAGCCGGTGTCGTTCCGAGCGATCCGCAAAGTGGTCGAGGAGGATCTCGGCGAAAAGCTGTCCGCCGCGTTCGCGGACTTCTCCCAGGAGCCAATCGCCGCCGCATCGATCGGACAGGTCCACCGAGCGACGCTGCATGACGGTCGCGATGTCGCGGTCAAGGTGCAGTACCCCGGGATCGCGGAAGCGATCCACGCCGACATGCAGAACCTGCGGCTCGGGCTGAAGCTCCTCAGCGTGATCGCGCCCGGAATCGATACCGGCGCGATCGCCGGAGAGATTCGCTCACGCATCACCGAGGAGCTCGACTACGAGCTGGAGGCGTCCAACCATCACGAAATGGCGCGTGTCTACCGTGGACACCCGTTCATCGTCGTCCCGCGAGTCATGACGTCGCTGTCGCGGGAGCGGACGCTGGTGACCGAGTACGTGGACGGTCAACGGTTCCTCGCCGTTCGCGACAAGCCACCCGCGGAGCGGGATCGGCTC
>CAXMLR010000629.1:0-8373 GCA_964194275.1 uncultured Solirubrobacterales bacterium | reverse complement strand
GCCCTAGGTTTAGCGTCCATGGGCGAGGCCTGATGGCGGGCGAAGAGGAGATGAACCGTGGCTGATAGTGGCCGACGGGCGCCTACCAGTGGACTTCGGGCGCTCGAAGCCGAGCTGCGTGCCACCGCGCCGCAGGCCATCGCGCAGCTGAGCGAGGCACACCTGCACGATCTCGCCCAGGCGGTACGGGACGCCCGCCGGCGGCAGGCGGCTGAGCTGGCGGCTGCGGGCGAGAAAGCGCTCGGCCACGTCCCACGGTTGCTGCGCGCACCGGTGCGCATGGTGCTGAGATGAGTCAAGCGCTGCGTTCGCGCGCCGAGGTCCAAAAGCTTGCGCGGCTGCTCCAGCGCGATCCGGCCGAGCTCGAGTACCTGCAGGACGTGCCGCCGGAGGACGTCGCACAGCTGCGCGAGAAGGTCACCGACGTGCTCTTCGGAGCCCACGGCCAGCTGCTCGGCAGGCTCGCCGCGGCCAGCAAGCTGCTGCCGATCGGCGTGGTCGCGACGATCGGTGAGCGGGCCTTCGGACCGGTGCTCGCCGCCCGTGTGGCGGGTCTGTTGGAGCCACCCCGGGCAGTCGAGATGGCAGCCAAGCTCCCAGTCGGATTTCTCGCCGATGTGGCAGTCGAACTAGATCCGCGGCGCGCCAGCGAAGTGATCGCGCGGATCCCGCCGCCTCAGATCGCTGCGATCACACGTGAGCTGATCGCCCGCGGGGAGCACGTGACGATGGGGCGCTTCGTCGGCCACCTCGAGCCCGAGGCAATCTCCTCCGCGGTCGCCGTGATGGATGACTCGGCGTTGCTCCAGGTGGCGTTCGTGCTCGAATCGCGGGAGGGTCTGGAGGAGCTGGTCGAGTTGCTGCCACGCGAGCGCGTGGAGGGGATGCTCGATGCGGCCGCCCGGGACGATCTCTGGCCAGAGGTGCTGGACCTGGTCGGGAACCTCAGCGAGGCTCAGGCCCGGGTGATGGCCGATGTGGCCGCGTCCCGGGACGTGAGCGTGCTCAGCTCCCTGATCGCGTCCGCGCAGGAGCACGAGATGTGGGACGCCGCGCTCCCGATCACACGGCTGATGAGCGAGCCGAGCCGGCGGCGGTTCGCCGAACTGGACGCGATCGGAGCCGAGGGCGTACTCGAGGCGATCGTGGCGGTCGCCCGGGAGCGTCAACTGTGGCCCCATGTGCTTCCGCTCGTGCCCTGCCTGCCCGATCCGACGCTGACCCGGCTCGGGGCGATCATAAGCGGACTCGAGCTGAGCGACGAGGAGATCGGGCGCCTGGCCAGCGCCGCCGACGATCAGGAGCTGCGCGAGCCGGTGCTCCAGCTCGCCGCAGTGGCGGGATTGAGCGAGCGCTTTCCCGCCCTGACTCACGCCCCGCTGAGCGGTCCATGACCCTCCCGCGCCTGCAGGCGCCTGACCACGCAGTCGGCCAGGCGGTCCGCGGCATCGCTCTCGAAGGAGAGGAACAGCGATGGTTCGGTCAGCTCAAGCTCCACCAGCTGCGGGGTCCCGTCCGCGGCCGGGATCAGATCAACACGAGCGTAGAGGAGCTCCTGGCGGCGCCACGGGAGAGTCCCGAGGATGTGCTCGGCGAGCTCCAGCTCTTCGGAACGCGGACGGCGCCGGGTGATGCGCTCCTCCAAGTACATGGCCCGGCTCGGGCCGGAGCCGGCCTGAAGCAGCTGCCCCTTGCGGATCGCGTGCGAGAACTCCCCGTCGAAGAACATGAGCGCCGTCTCGCCGTGGTCATCCACCGCGGCCAGGTATGGCTGGACCATCGCGGTTCGCCCCGCGGCGAGCAGCGCAGTCAGATGGGCGTGTGCCTGCGTCTCGTCGCCCGGGGCGTAGCGGGCGGTGTCCCGCGACCCAGCCGAGACGGACGGTTTGATGACGTACTCACCCGCCGGCGGGTCCCAGTCCTCCCCCGGGGCGACGAACCGCGTCGGCACGGCGGCCGGTAGCTCGCTCAGGTACGCCTTGTCGGTGTTCCATGCGACCACCGCGGCGGGGTTCAGCAGGCACGGCACCGCCCCGGCCCAGCGCAGGAACTGCTCGCGGCGGGGGACGTAGTCCCAGGTCGATCGGACCACCACCAAACTGAAGCGACTCCAATCTTCGGCAGGGTCGTTCCAAACCGCCGGCTCGGCGCTCACCCCCCGCCGGCGCAGAGCCTCCAGGAGCAGGGGCTCGTCGTCAGGGAGCTGAGGAAATTCCGAGCAGGTGGCGAGCGCGACAGATGCTTGCTCTGGCGAGAATCGGGGGCTCCGGGCGCAGATGGCGAAGATCATTCCATGGGCTCGATCTCCGCGACTCCGACCGCTCCGATGGGTTAGAAGTCCCTGTGTCGGCATGGCAAACCGCAGTACCTGGCACCATCTGTCCGGTGAGACTGTGGTCGAGGTACGTGGTGCTGCTCGGTTTCGTCGCGTCGCTGGCGATGCTGACCCCAACCTCCGCGCAGGCGTTGATCAATACCAACAACACGCCGTTCCCCGCCAGCACGGTGATCGCGGGGGCCAATTGGGAGAGCGCTCGCCACGGGGCGCCGGGCAATCAGTTCGGCGACATTCTCCCCACCCCGTGGGGCGACGACGACCACCTCTACACGCTGATGGATGACGGCGGCACCAGCGTGCCCACCGCCGGCGGGCTGTGGAAGAACTCGTTTGCGCAGATCACCGGAGACCCGGCGAAGCTCAGCTTCACCCGCATCGGCGTCACCCCGCGGGCCGCAACCTGGAGTCAGATCCGCCGTAATCCGAAGCTGTGGACCGGGCCCCTCGGCCCGTACTACTCGCTCGGCTTTGCGGTGGTCAATCACGTGTTCTACGCCACTCAGGTCAACGACTGGCAGTGGGGCTCGAACGGGCTGTTCAAGGGACTGGCGGGCATCGCCTACTCGACCGATCACGGAGCCCACTGGCGTTTTCCAGGCAAGGCCTTCCCGGGAGCCACCGGCAACCTGAACTGGGTGCAGTGGGGCCGGGCGAGGCTCGCCCCGGATGGGTACGTCTACGCCATCGCCACCGAGCGAGAGTTCAACGCCAGCACCCTGATCCTGGGGCGCAGCCGGGCCGACATCGCGGACATGACCAACCCGGCGAAGTGGCAATGGGCCTCGGGCTGGAAGGCCGTACCGCAGCCGTTCCCAAATTGGTCGAGCTCGATCTCCCGGGCCACGCCGATTCTTACCTGGGCAAACCATCTCACCTACCCCCGGATGGCCTACGACCAGGGCCTGCACCGCTACCTGCTGTCGTTCACCTACTCCTACGCCCCCACCCCGCCAGCGATGTGGCGCAGCGGATCGGAGTTGGTGATCCTCGAGGGCCCCCATCCCTGGGGACCGTTCTCCTTCGTCACGCGCAACACCTACTTCGGTCCCTCCAACGGGTATGACCCCGCTTTCCCGGTCAAGTGGATCAGTCAGAACGGGCAGGATCTGTGGATGATCTGGGCGGCGAACTTCGACGGCTGCGCCAGCGGGCTGAGTTGCGCCGCCTCCTACGGCTTCAACCGACAGCGCGTGCACCTGACTCCGATCGCGTCCGCTCCCGGCAAGGCGAGAGATCGCGCGGCCCGGGCGGCGAGCACCGGACGGCCCGCCCCGCCGGCAGCCTGGCGCGGCCTCCCGGCCACCCGGCCCCGCTTCCAGCTGCCGCGCCTGCAGAACCTGCCCCGGCGCTGATCGGTGTCCGGCTCCGGACCTTGCGCGCGAGACCGCGTTTGACCGTAGGTCCAGGGGTAGATCGGGCCGCGGTCCCAAATCGCGATCAGGTGCTCGAGCTGCTCGACGACGGCCATTCCTATGACACCGCCGCACGCGAGCTCGGGGCGCGGGCGACGCGGGAGCGCAAGCAGGGCACGTGAGCGCGTGGACCCTGCCCTCTCCGTCGGACTGGCCGCTGCTGCGTCAGCTGCGGGCCACGACCGGCTCGGGCGTGGGGAGGCGGTCGAGTCACTGCGGTCGGCGACTCTCCGAGCCCGAACCGCCGACGCCGACCGGAGCGCTGATGGAGCAGCGGCTCGGGCTGGTGGCCCAGACGCTGCACACCGGCACGGCCGGCAAGCGGATGCGCGCCGCCAAGGCACTGTCGGCGGCTGGCACCGTCGGCACGGCGACGCTCGCTCGCCGCAGCCGCGTCGGCGCTGCGCTCAGGGGCGCAGCACTACTCGCCGGATCCGGGCTGACGCGGTTCGGCGTGTTCGCCGCGGGGATGCAGTCTGCGCGGGATCCGAAGTACGCAGTCGGGCCCCAGCGGCAGCGGCTGAACGAGTCAGGCCTGCGCGGCGGAGCGGCCTGAGCGCTCGAGCAGCTGCGGCTCGTGTGGGTGTGGGTGTGGGGTGTGGGGCCTTGGCCTCATGGCGTGGTCAACTGGGAGGGACGGGAACGAGCCAATGCGTCCGGACGGCGCCGGCCGGTGTCGCGCTCGGGTGGATACGACCTTGTCGCTTCACCCGGCGCCTGATCCCCCCGGGGAGCCGAACTTCGCACCAAATCGCAGCCATTGGTCGGGATCTGGGTTCCTTCTTCGCGCTCACCGCGAACTTCGCACCGAACCCACGGGTGCTCTGGCAATTCTGGTGCTTTGTTCGGGCCCCACGACGTGCCGACGCGCCGGGGGGCAGCCACGTCCCTGCTGCGAACAGCCATATCGCTACAACCGAGGCCGTCCGCCTGTCCAATGCCCCGCAATGGCAAGTCGCTCGCTATCCCTTTTCGACGCGCGTTCATGGCGGTCGCGTCGCGACCCGCATCGCGTGACGAGCTCTACAGGTCGCGCAACTCCTCGATCGCCGGCCTGCGCAGAGCTCGCAATGTGATCAGCCCAGCCGCGAGCACGGTGGCCAGCACCGCGACTGCGACGCCGGCCAGGTAGAGCCACGGGATGGTGAGGAAGTCCGGTGGTGGATCGAACACCCCGGTGAGCACGTCGACGAGCGTCTTCGAGAGCAGCGTGGCGATCGCGGCACCGAGGATCAGTCCGCCCCCGGTGACGAAGATCGACTCGCCCCACACGAATCCGCCGAGTTGCCGGCGCTTCGCCCCCAGCGCGCTGGCGATGGCGAACGTCCGCCGGCGCTCCTGGAAGCCAAGGCCAAGCGCGAGCCCCGTCGCGGCGGCCGCGAGCACCAGCGCGAACGCGAGCTCGATCTGGGTCAGACCGGACAGCTCGACCGCGGTCAGGTTCGAGCCGATCACGTGACGCTGGTTCTGGATGTCGCTGACCAGCGCGCTTGCCCCCAGCACGCCTGAGATCCGTTTGGACACGGCTCCGGGACTGGTCCCGTCGGTCTGCACGAGGAAGCTTCCGACTGCGTCGGACCCAGTGCGAGCAGCGACGTATGCCTGGTTGGCGACGAAGAATGAGTCCTTCGGCGCCGTTGGGAACTCCTTGGCGATCCCCTCGTAACGAAACGGAACCGTGGTCAGTTGCTTGGTGGCCCCGTTTTGCAGGCGGAGGTTGATCCGATCCCCGGGGTGGAGCTGGTAATCCTTGACCGTCTCCTGGCTGACCAGGATCGCGTCAGGCTGGCGGGCGAGGATCTTCATCAGATCCGCTGCGGTTCCGCCCGCGAACCAACCGTTCTGGAGTTTTCCCTGATCGGTGATGGTCTGGGGCCTGACCCCATAGAGGTCCTGCAGGTCGGCGCCGATGTAGGCGAAGCGGTGCTGCAGCGGCTCAACCGATCCGACCCCCGGAATCTTCTTCAGCTGGGTGATCCCCTGCTGCGCGCCGACACTGATGCCGGGCGACTCCGTGACCGTCACGTCCGCGCCGTTGGAGAGGCGGGCGTCGACTTCGGCCTGAGCCTGGTAGGTCGAGTTGAACACCGACGTCGAGCCGGCGAAGGCAGCGGTGAGCGCCACCAGAGCCACGGCGCGAGCGAGCAGGCGGCGCTGGCGGCTCATGGTCGCGGACACCGTCGGGGCCAGCTCACCGGCCAGCGGCCTGAGCGCCCCGGTCAGCGGCTTGCGTCCGCGGGTGAGCACCCAATCAGCGATCCGGTAGCCGAGCAGCCCCAATCCGATCCAGCCCAGCACCGGCGCGAGCAGCGCGTACCAGTTGACCGAGACCTGGGCCACGCCCTCCGGCGCGAGCACGAGCTGGTAGCCGCCCTGGGACGCCTGCCAGTAGACGAAGCCGGCAATTGCCAGAGCGATGAAATCAAGGCCGTAGCGGGCCCACAGCGGACCCCGTTCGGTGCGACCGATCTGTTTCCGCTGACCGGCCACGGTCAGTGACCGGGCGTCACGTAGGGCGGGCAAGGCGATCGAGATGGCGGCGATCACCAGGCCGACGAGGGCGGCGCCCACCGCCCAGAGAATCGCTGAGACGGCGCCGGCGCCGAACGACGCCGTACCGAAGCTGCTCTTCCCGATCAGGAGCGCGGCCCCGAGTCCTACGGCGACGCCGAGGATGCCCGCGAACAGCGTTTCGGCCATCGCGATGCGGACGAGCGTCCGGGTCGAGGCACCGCGCGTGCGCAGCAGCGCCGCGTCCCGCCGGCGGCGGTCGGCGCCGGCCGAGGCGATCAGCGCGGTGACCAGGCCGGCCAGGATCGCTCCTGGCACGCCCAGGAAGAGGAACAGGATCTGGGCATAGAGCGCGTCCTTGCGCGCAGTGTCGAGCGCGGCGCCGAGGTTATCGCCGACCAGACCGCCGCCGGTCAGACGGCTCTCGAGGTTGTGCGCTCGGGCCGCGACGTCGTCGAAGGCGGCGCTCGGACTGCTGGCCAGTGCATGCGACAGGGTCGTGTGGATCTGCGTGCTGATCAGCTCGGGGCGCTTGGCGATGACTGGAGCCTCTATCCGGGCGAACTCACTCTGCGGCAGCAGGATCACGTTGTCCGGCGGCGCAGACAGCTGCGCTCCCGGAGGCGCTCCGACCTTCTGGAACAGCGAGTCCGAATAGGGCAGATCGACGACGCCGCCGACGGTGACGTGCGCGGACTTGCCCCCGGGGAGGCCGACCGTGACGGTGTCCCCCGGAGCGACGTGCAGATTCGAGGCCGTCTGCTGGGCGACCATGACCCCGCCCAGACTGCCCGTGAGCAGCCGCAGCTCGCCGGGAAACGCGCTGGAGTAGCCGGGCGGCAGCCCGAGCACGCGCGCCGCGCCGGTGGTCTGGGTTGAGCCGCGGGTCGTCGCGGTCAGACTCGGAGAGCTGGTGAACTGGACAGGCAGCGCCTGCCGGACGCCGGGATAAGAGCCGACCGTGGCCAGCAGCGTGGCCGGGCTGGCACCGGGCTGCGCTTCGACCTGCCAGTCAACCGCCACGCGCGCAATCGCGCGCTGGGTCATTTTGGCGTTCGTCGAGGACAGGAACGTCCCAATCGAAGCGATCAGGGCGACGCCGACAGCCACCCCGAGGGCGGTCGCGATGACGCGGGTCGGCCGGTGCGCGAGCAGGCCGCGTAGCCAGTTCAGTGCGACCATGCCGTCTCCCTCGTATCGGTCTGGATCTCGCCGCTGTGCATCCCCCAGCGCTCGGGAAGCCGTGCGGCGACGGTCTGGTCGTGGGTTGAGATCACGAGCGCCGAGCCCGCGTGCTCACTCGCGGCGAGCAGGACGTCAACGACTGCCGCTCCGCTGGTCCGGTCGAGCTGGCCGGTGGGCTCATCGGCGAGGATCAGGCTTGGCTCGCCGGCAAGTGCGCGAGCCACCGCCACGCGTTGGGCCTGGCCGCCGGAGATCTCCTCGGGAAGCTTGTCAGCGAGCTCCTCCAGACCGAGGGTGCGCAGCGCGCTGCGCGCAACCTCCCGGCCGTCGGCGTCGGTCATTCCCCCGATCACGAGCGGTAGCGAAACGTTCTCGAGCACGGTGAGCGGGGGCAGCAGGCTGGGACCCTGGAAGACGACGGCGACCCGACCGGGGCGGAGCTCGTCCCGGGTTCCGATCGCTGGCCAACTGACGGTCCCGACGGTCGGATCGTCAAGCCCGGCCATCAGGTGCAGGAGCGTGGACTTCCCCGAGCCGGACGGACCGACCAGGGCGATCCGCTGTCCAGCGAACACCTCGCAGTCGGTGGCCTGCAGGGCCACGGTGGCGGTGGCACCCTCGCCGTAGGTACGGGCGGCACCCTCGCAGCGGACCAGTGGCAGTCCTTCGTTCATGACTGCACCCTCCCGTCGAGTAGGCGTATTTCACGGTCTGTGGTCGCGGCCACCTCGGGGCTGTGGGTCACGATCAGCACCCCGGCGCCGGCTCCCGCGCGCTCACGGAGTAGATCGAGCACTCGCTTCGCGGTGACGGAGTCGAGCTCGCCGGTCGGCTCGTCGGCCAGGATCACGGGCGGATCGTTGGCCAGCGCAACCGCCAGACCAGCGCGGGCGAGCTCACCGCCGGAGAGCTGCGAGGGGCGGGCGG
>CAXMLR010000628.1:0-2383 GCA_964194275.1 uncultured Solirubrobacterales bacterium | reverse complement strand
AGACAGGCCTGACCCGCGCCGGTCGAACATGATCAGGCGCGAGAACGAAGCCAGGCGGTTGAAGTAGCGAGCGACGATCGGCTCCTCCCAATAGTGCTCGACCTGTGAGATCCAGCTGGGAACGTAGACGAGGTCCATCGGCCCGTCGCCGACCACCTGGTAGGCGATGTGCAGTTCGCCGCTGCGGGCGTACCGGGTCTCGGGGCCATCGGCACCCCGGAGCGTACTCACCTGAGCTACCGTGCCGGGGCCATGGACTTTGACCTCACAGATGAGCAGCGCCTGATCAGCGAGACGGCCCGGGCCTTCACCGACAACGAGATCGTCGAGCGCGCGCGGGAGAACGACCGAAACGAGCAGTTCGATCTGGAGCTGGTGGGCAAACTCGCCGACCAGGGATATCTCGGGGCGATCATCCCGCGCGAGTACGGCGGCGCCGGGCTCGACTATCTGACCTACGGCCTGATCGTCGAGGAGGTGGGACGGGGAGACTCGGCGATGCGCACGGTGATCTCAGTCCAGACTTCGCTGGTCTGCTCGGCGATCCTGCGCTGGGGAACCGAAGAGCAGAAGCAGCATTATCTGCCGAAGCTCTGTTCAGGCGAATGGCTTGGGTGCTTCGGCTTGACCGAGCCTGACACCGGGTCCGACGCGGCCAACCAGCGCACGCGCGCACGCAAGACCGAGTCGGGATGGGTGATCAACGGCGCGAAGATGTGGATCTCGATGGGCAACCACGCCAAGGTGGCGCTGATCTTCGCCCAGACCGATCCTGAGCAGGGCCATCGCGGCCTGGCCTGCTTCCTCGTCGACACCGACCACCCGGGATACCAGGCCCAGGCGATTCATCACAAGATGGGACTACGCGGCTCCGATACCGCGTCGATTTCGCTCGACGACGTCGAGGTCCCGGACAGCGGGATGCTCGGTCAGGTCGGCGAGGGTTTCAAGGTCGCGATGAGCTCACTCGACTCCGGTCGCTACAGCGTCGCGGCCGGGTGCGTCGGCATCTGTCAGGGGTGCGTCGAGGCGTCGGTCTCCTATGCCAAGGAGCGCGTGCAGTTTGGCAAGCCGATCGCCAGCTTTCAGCTCGTTCAGGCGATGCTGGCCGAGATGAAGGTGCAGACCGACGCGGCGCGGATGCTCGTGTGGCGCGCCGGCTACCTGAAGGATTCCGCCCAGCCCAACACGACCGAAACCTCGATCGCCAAGCTGTACGCCACCGAGGCGGCGGTCAGCTGTGCCAACACGGCGATCCAGGTCCACGGCGGATCGGGCTACGTCGACGACCACCCGGTCGAGCGCTACTTCCGCGATGTGCGCGTGACGACGCTCTACGAGGGAACCTCGCAGATTCAGAAGCTGATCATCGGCCGCGCGCTGACCGGGATCAACGCCCTGGTTCCTGGCTAGCCGATGCGCCGACCCGAGGTCATCGGCGTGGTCGGCGCCGGAACGATGGGAGCTGGCATCGCGCAGCTCGCGTGCCTGTCCGGCGCGCGGACGTTGCTCCACGACCCCGTGCCTGAGGCGCTGGAACGTGGACTGCAGTCGATCCAAGCGCAGCTGCAGCAAGGGGTACGGCGGGGTCGCTTGGATCAGCGCGCGGCCGAGGATGCCGCAGCCGCACTCGGATCGGCAACGACGCTCGACGAGCTGAGCCCGTGTGAGCTGATCATCGAGGCAGCGCCAGAGCGACTCGAGGTCAAGCGCGCGCTGTTCGGCCGCCTCGCCGAGGAGATCGTCGCCGCTGACTGCGTGCTGGCGACCAACACGTCCTCCCTGCTCGTGACCGCGATCGCCGCCGCCGCGAAGCATCCCGAACGGGTGGTGGGGATGCACTTCTTCAATCCGGCTCCGGTGATGCGCTTGCTCGAGGTCGTCGCCGGGGAGCAGTCCGGGGACGCGGCGCTGTCGATCGCCCGGGTCGCCGGCGAGGCGATGGGCAAGCACGTCATCCACGCCGCCGACGGGCCCGGGTTTCTCGTCAACCGCTGCAACCGTCCGTTTGGCCTCGAGGCCCTGCGCCTCGTGCAGGAAGGCGTCGCATCCGTCGCCGAGGTCGACCGGATCTGTCGTCTCGGCGGCGGCTTCCGGATGGGCCCGTTCGAGGTCATGGATCTCGTGGGCCTCGACGTCGGACTCGACGTGGCGCGGTCCATCTACGAGCAGAGCTTTGGCGAGCCCCGCTGGCGCCCGTCCCCAATCGCCGTGCGCACCGTCGCGGCCGGCCGGCTGGGTCGCAAGTCCGGACGGGGCTACTACGACTACAGCGACGGACCCGGCACCCACCGCCCGGCCGATCCCGAGCCGCCGGCCGGCCACGGCGGCGACGGGCTGATCGTGATCGCTGGCGAGTCCGCGCTGGCGCTCGAGCTCGAGG
>CAXMLR010000627.1:0-1525 GCA_964194275.1 uncultured Solirubrobacterales bacterium | reverse complement strand
TGCGAGGACGCCCGCTTCGTCGCGCTGGACTCGATGAACCTGTGGATCGACATTGCCCGTGACTCGCTGATCGAGACCATCTCCGGCGTCGACTGCCTGCTGCTCAACGACGCTGAGCTGCGTCAGCTCACGCAGGAGCCCAACCTCGTCCGGGCCGCCCGGAAGATCCGCGCGTGGGGGCCCAGCGTCGTCGTCGCCAAGCAGGGCGAATATGGCGCTGCGATGATCACCGAGCACGGGTTCTTCGCGCTACCCGCGTTTCCGCTGGAGACCGTGGTTGATCCAACCGGCGCCGGCGACAGCTTCGCCGGCGGGTTCGTCGGCTACGTCGCGGCCCACCCGCGTGAGGAGCTCGATCACGAACTGCTCACCCGGGCGATGGCCTACGGCACCGCGCTGGCCTCCTTCAACGTCGAGGAGTTCGGCACCGAGCGCGTGGCGCGACTGACCAGCGAGGAGATCTCCGAGCGCGTAGGCGAGCTCCAGCGGATCACGAGCTTCACCGAGAAGCCCGCGGCCCTTCGCGACTGACGGCGCCCCCTGTCAAGGCGTGACATCTGCGGAGGATCCGGGTAGGATCGGCCGCTGTGACCTGGGGATTCATCTGGTTGATGCTGGCGCTGAAGATTCCGCTTGCAGCGCTGATCTATCTCGTCTGGTGGGCGATCAAGCAGGAGCCCGAGGAAGCGCAGGCCCGCGATGACGATGGCGGCGTGAAACGCCCGCGTCCCCACCCGCATAAGCCGTTTCCCCGCCGCCCCCGCCGTGGCCCACACGGCGATCCCGCGCCGCTTCCGCCGGCGCGGGTGCGCACCGTCCGCGCTCGCGCTCGCAGCCTCGGTCACTGAGCACTCCGGCGCCACTCGAGCCTGAAACCGCCTGAAGTCCGCGGGCGCTGGCAGACTTGCTGTGATGACTGACGCACCCGTCTCGGTTCTCTCCGACGGAACGATCCTGCAACTCGTGCAGGCGGGGCGGATTCGCATCGACCCCTGGGACCCCGAACTCGTTCAGCCGGCCAGCGTCGATCTGCGTCTGGGCGATTCGTTCCGCGTGTTCCACAACCACCGCGCGTCGGCGATCGATCTGCGCGAGCCTCCGTCGGGACTGACCGAGGAGGTCGTGATCGCGCGGGATGAGTCGTTTGTCATCCACCCGGGCGAGTTCTGCCTCGGGCGCACGCTCGAGTGGGTCGAGCTTCCCGACGACATCGTGGCGCGGATCGAGGGCAAGAGCTCGATCGGCCGGCTGGGGCTGATCGTGCATGCCACCGCGGGCTTCTGCGACCCGGGCTGGAAGGGCACACTGACCCTGGAGCTGAACAACCTGACCCGGATCCCGATCAAGCTGTACCCCGGGTTGCAGATCGCGCAGCTGTCGTTCATGTCGCTGGACCGGCCCGCGCAGAGACCTTACGGGAGCCCTGACCTCGGCAGCCACTATCAGGGCCAGCGAGCCGCGACCGAAAGCCGGTACGAGGGGGGCCGCGCCAGCGCGCCGGACGCGAGCCGGATTGGATAGGCTC
>CAXMLR010000626.1:0-2606 GCA_964194275.1 uncultured Solirubrobacterales bacterium | reverse complement strand
ACACCGGCGTCGGCGGCGTTGCGGCGGGGGAGCTCGATCATCTCATCGGTCATGTCGATCCCAATCGCCCGGCCGGTCCGGCCGACCCGCTTCGCGGAGATCAGCACGTCGGCGCCGGCACCGGACCCGAGGTCGAGCACCGTCTCGCCCTCGTGCAGATCGGCCACCGCGGTCGGGACACCGCATCCGAGCGATGCGCTCACCGCTGCCTCAGGGGGGTCACTCTCGCCGCTCTGCTCATAGAGCGCGGAGCCGAACACGCCGGTCTCGTCCGCGGGGCTGCAGCCCGCACCTTCGGCCGCGGCCCGGGCCGCGGCGGCGTACTTCTTGCGGACCGTCTCACGCACGCGCTCGGCCACGACGGTCGCCGTCCCAGTGGACGGGCCGGAGCCGGCGGCACAGCCGCAGCGCTCGCCGTGCCTATCGCCGCAGCAGGAAGCCGTCTCGGACGGGTCGCAGCAGCTCGCCTGCGCGGCCGGTGTGCAACACGAGTGCTCTAGCTCAGCCATCCGGACAGCTCCTTCAGCGCGTTGGGGATCACAAAGTAGTACGCCCACAGCCCCTGCCGCTCCGCGCCGACGATCCCGGCCTCCCTGAGGACCTTGAGGTGATGGGACACCGTTGGCTGGGAGAGATCGAACAGTGGGACCAGCTCACACACGCACACCTTCCCGGCGTGCTTGCGCAGCACGTCGACCAGCTGCACCCGCACCGGATCGCCGAGCGCCTTCGCGACCGCGGCCATCCGCAGCGCCTGGTCGCGCTCCACGTCTGGATACACGACCGGCTTGCAGCACGGCTCGCCCGCGGGGCGCTTGGTCTTCGGGGTGAGTTCCAGATCGACAGACATCGATACACAAATATCTATTGAACTGACGTTTGTCAATCCTTAAACTCGCGATCGCCGTGACCGCTCCGCCGCCACTTGGCCGCCGCCTGCTCGCCGAGCTGCTCGGATCCGCGTTCCTCGCCGTGGTCGTTATCGGATCGGGGATCGCCGCCCAACAGCTGTCCCCGGGCGACGTCGGGCTCGAGCTGTTCGAGAATGCGGCCGCGACCGCCGCGGGGCTGTACGCGATCATCCTCATGTTCGGTCCGGTGTCCGGCGGGCACTTCAACCCCGTCGTGTCATTCGTCGACGCGCGCTTCGGCGGGATCACCCGCCGCGACGCGATCGCCTACCTCCCGGCCCAGGTCAGCGGGTGCATCCTCGGCGCGGTCGCCGCGAACGGCATGTTCGCCAAGTCTGCGATCAGCGTTTCGACCCACCACCGCGCCAGCGCTGCGCATCTGCTCGCTGAGGTGATCGCCACGCTCGGGCTGATCCTCGTGATCTTCGCGCTCGCCCGCACGGATCGCAGCAACTCCGCGCCGGCCGCGGTTGGCGCCTACATCGGCGCCGCCTACTTCTTCACCAGCTCGAGCAGCTTCGCTAACCCCGCGATCACTCTCGGGCGCATGTTCTCGAACAGCTTCGCTGGGATCGCGCCGGCCTCAGTTCCGGCGTTCGTCATCGCCCAGGCCGTCGGCGGCATGCTCGCGTTGCTCGCGAGCCGCGTGCTCTACCCCGATCCCACCCCGGCCGACGCGGCCACCGTCGTGCTGCCACAGCGAGATTCCGAACATGTCCCCCGAAGCGAGTTCGTCGAAGGAGCGCACCGGTGAGCACCGTCCTGTTCGTCTGCCTCCACAACGCCGGTCGTTCCCAGATGAGCCAAACGCTCTTCGAGCAGGCCGCCGCCGGTCGCCACACCGCCGTGTCCGCCGGCACCACGCCCGGCGATCGCGTCCATCCCGAGGTCGTCGAGGTGATGTGCGAGCTCGGGATCAACCTCGCGGGCCGCACCCCCAAGCTCCTCACCCGCGAACTGACCGAACAGGCTGATTTCGTCATCACCATGGGCTGCGGCGACCAGTGCCCCTACATTCCCGGCAAGCGCTACCTCGACTGGGATCTCCCTGACCCGAAAGGCCGCCCGATCGGCGAGGTCCGCGTGATCCGCGACGCGATAGCCGCCCGTGTCAACCAGCTCCTCGCCGAACTCAACGCCGACTGACGCGCCGCCGTCCGTGGCCGAGCCGCCGAACTGCGACCAAGTCTGGGGCGGCCTCCGACGCCAGATCCTCCGATCATGACTGCGGCCGGCTCGCCGGGACGTCGAAGATCAATTCCATCGGGCCGGGTGTTGATCATCGGTGTGATCGTGGTCGCGTTCGGGGCTGTTGATGGTCGGGATCGCGTGGCGATCGCAGCCGCCGGGCGCGCCGAGTGTGGCGCGTGGCAAGGTCGGGGCGGCGGCCTAGTCTGACTGAACTGACTCCGTGTCTTGCGCGCTACGGCGCAAGGCGCTCGATTTGCCAGCGGCCGGCGGATGAGGGGGTGTAGCGAAACCGGTCGTGGAGCCGATCGGCGCGGTGCTGCCAGAACTCGAACGCCTCGGGAACGAGTCGGAAGCCGCCCCAGGTGGCCGGCGCCGGCAGTTCTGATCCCTCGTGCGCGGCCGCGGTCTCGGCCACGCGCAGCTCCAAGTGCTGGCGGGTGTCCACCACGCGGCTCTGCGGAGACGCGAGGGCGCTCAGTTGTTGATGGACAGCCAGGATGGTGA
>CAXMLR010000625.1:0-2881 GCA_964194275.1 uncultured Solirubrobacterales bacterium | reverse complement strand
GCCAGTGACAGGACGAACGGATCTCGAGTCAGCTGCACGGTGACCCGACCCCCGCCCCGGCCTCGAGGGGTTAGGCGCGGGCTCCTTGGCCCAGAGGTCAGCATCGTCGCGCCGGATCCAGACGACCACGTCGATCGGCTCGACCGCGCGGCTGACAAACGAGGCTCCGGCCACCCCGCCGACCGCGTACGGCACCTTGAGTCTGCGAGCCGCGGCCTCGAGGGCCTTCATGGCCTCCGGCGCGTCGCGCGCGCCGATCTCCCACGTGACACGACGCGGACGGCGCAGCGCGACGGCCCGCTCGACGGCGTCGAGCAGCAGTCCAGGCTCCGGCAGCAGAGCGAGTCGCAGCCGCGCGTCCCCTGGATCGGACCCAATCGCCACCAGACCGTCGTCGGCGAGCACGTGCATCGTGCGCGACACCATCGCCTCGCTCAGCTCGAGCCGGGTCGCGAGTTCGCTTCAGGGGTGATAGGTACCTGCCGATTTGCAGGGATTTCGTGAAATTGCGTCCGGTTGCGTGAGGTCACATTTGCTTGTTTGGTACCCGTTTGGTACCCGATTTGGGGTCTTGTCGCCGGGATCGCCGGCGGCACGAGGTGCCGTAGGTCTGTGACCGCCACGGCTAGCAGCTGAGTGCCCCCGGCGACCAGCAAGCGCCGGGGGCTGGTAGTTGACTGGACGGCCGGCGCGCCCGTCGGCCGCGTCGTCGTCGCGCTCGCGCTCGAGGAGCTCGGAAAGGCGCTCGACTTCGCGGCGAACACCGCGTGACGCTGATCCCTCTGTCAGCGCCCACGGTCGCGGGGGTGCGGGGTCCTGGCTCTTATAGTCCGCGAATGCTGATCCACGGCTCGGTTGGAGGCTGAGGGCCCTGGGCGCGGACGCGCGCGAGCGGCTGGCCGAGCTGCTCGGCGAGCTGGGTGCACCGGGTTCGTTTAGCGCCAGGAGCGCGGCACCGGTGGACGATCTGAGTATCGAGGTAAGAGGCGTGGGGCAACTGCGCTTTCCCGTGCCCGACCAGCAGGCGCGCGCGCTGCGCAAGATCGCGCGCCCGGCCCGCTACGGGCACGGGCAGCGGACCTTGCTCGACCGCGGGGTGCGCGACACGTGGGAGGTTCCCCGGAGCCGCGTCCGGATCGACAAGCGGCGGTGGAACAGGACGCTGGTGCCCGTGCTCGAGTCCGTTCACGACGAGCTTGGCCTGGCCGAGGGGACGCGGCTCGAGGCGGAGCTGCACTCGATGCTGGTCTACGCCCCCGGACAGTTCTTTCTCCCCCACCAGGACTCCGAGAGGCACGACGAGATGGTCGGCTCGCTGGTCGTCACGCTCCCGGGATCGTTCACAGGGGGAGCGCTCGTCGTGGAGCACCGGGGCAAGCGGGTCTCCTACCGCGGCTCCAAGCAGGCGCTGTCGTTCGTCGCGTTCTACGCCGACTGCCGCCACGAAGTCAAGCCCGTCAGGTCGGGGCATCGCATCGTGCTCACTTACAACCTGCTGCTGCGTCAGATCAGCAACGCGCCCACGCTGCCCGACGCCCCACCCGAGATCGCAAGGGAGCTGGCACACCTGCTCGAGCAGCACTTCGCCACGCCGCTGCGGCGGTGGCCCGGGGATCGCGAAGTCGCCGAACCTCCGAGCCTGCTCGTCTATCTGCTCGACCACGAGTACACAGAGCGCGGTCTGGGATGGGGTCGGTTGAAGAGCCACGATGCCCGCCGTGCGGCGCTGTTGCAGCAAGTCGCCCGCGGCGCGGGCTGCGACGTCGTGCTGGCGCTCGCCAAGGTGCACGAGATCTGGAACGCCACGCCGTCCGACGACTCTTGGTATGGGCGCCGCCGCCGCGGCTCGTGGAGCGAGTGGAACGACGAGGAGGACGAGCACGACCTGGGACCGGACGAAGACGAGTACGAGCTCGAGGAACTGGTCGACCAGAGCGTCGAGCTCGAGTGCTGGATGGAGGCCGCGGCCACCACGGCGAGGGCGGTTGCGCTCTCGGTCGGAGCGCACGAGGTCTGCGCGACAACGGCGTCGCACGAGCTCGAGCCCTACGAGTCGGAGTACGAGGGGTACATGGGCAACTACGGCAACACCCTTGACCGCTGGTATCGCCGTGCCGCCGTCGTACTCTGGCCCGAGGCGAACGCGTTCGCCGTGCGCGCCAAGGCAGAGCCGGCGTGGGCGCTCACCCGGATCTCGGCCCGCCTTCGCGCCGGCGAGCTCGCCGAGGCCCGCGAACTCACGGCAGCCCTGGCGCCGTTCTGGACCGCAGCCGCCAGAGCCCGGCAATCGTCCCGGCTCGTCGCCGCAGCGCTGCGCGTCGCGAGCGGGATCGACGAGCCGGCCTTGGCGAGGATGCTGCTGGCGCCGTTGGACACCGAGGCGCTCGGACGCGCTCACGCCGCGCCGCTCGCTGCCCTCATCGAGCGCTACGGGGAGCCGTTCTTCGCCGAACTCCTCGACGCCTGGTCGGCCCAGCGCCGGCACTGGAGCGCCCCGCAGGTGACGCATACCGACTGGGTGGCCTCGCTGCCGCGCTTGTGCGAGGCGCTCTGCGCGCGGGGCCCGGGCGGAGCGAGCGCCGCCCTCGCACTCGTGCAGGACAGCTCGCGGCATCTGGCGGCGACGGTCGCTCGAACGCTCGCCGTGCAAGCGCCGAGCCGCCGCCGGCAGGCGCTCGATGAGCTCGCACCGTCCCTCGCCGCCGTGCTCCAAAGCGCTGCGCTGCTTGGCGCTACCGAACTCCGGGATGAGGTGGTCGGCTTCTGCCGAGCCCAGGGTGATGAGCTCGTGCCCTGCGTCGTGCAGACGCTGCGTGCCGCGACGCTGGCGCCCGAACTCCGCGGCGCGGGCGGCCTCGACGTCCTCGCAAGCCACTGTGTC
>CAXMLR010000624.1:0-3457 GCA_964194275.1 uncultured Solirubrobacterales bacterium | reverse complement strand
GGCCAAAGCGCTCGAACTCAATCTGACCGGCGATCCCATCGGCGCCGACGAAGCGTACGAGCTGGGTCTGGCCACCCGCGTGGTTCCCGACCACGAGTTGCTCGACACAGCGCTCGCCTGGGCTCGCAAGCTCGCCACCCAAGCCCCGCTCGCGGTGGAGCAGATCAAGCGGGTCTCGGCCGCCGGTGATCTCGACGCAGGGATCGAGGATGAGAAGCGGGGATTCGCGGGCGTGTTCGCGTCCGAGGATGCTCGCGAGGGCATCTCCGCCTTCCTCCAGAAGCGCGCGCCACGGTTCCAGGGCAAGTGAGCGCCGCCGAAAGTCTCGCCGAGCTGATTCGCGCCGCCGGCTCGGTGGTCGCGCTGACCGGCGCGGGAATCTCGGTCCCCTCGGGGATCCCGGACTTTCGCTCTCCGGCCACCGGCCTATGGGCCAGCGTGAACCCAATCGAGGTGGCACACATCGACGTGTTCCGACGTGACCCGGAGCGCTTCTGGCAGTTCTACGGCGATCGCTTCCAAACCCTGGAGCGCAAGCGGCCGAACCGCGCCCACGAGGCCCTGGCCGAGCTCGAGCGCGCCGGAATGCTCGATGCCGTCATCACCCAGAACATCGACCGGTTGCACGCGCGCGCCGGCTCGCAGACGCTGATTGAGATGCATGGCACGATCGCGCACTGCACCTGTCTGGACTGCGGACGACGCTTCGCGCGGGCGGACGTGCGGGCGCGCCAGCTCGATGACCGCCAGGGCGTTCCCCGCTGCGACTGCATGGCGCCGCTGAAACCCGACGTCGTGCTGTTCGGCGAGCACCTCCCCGCTGACGCGCTGGCCCGTGCGGAGCAGCTGGCCGCGGGCGCCGACCTGATGTTGTGTATCGGTTCCTCACTCGAGGTCTATCCCGTGGCGGGACTGCCCGCGGTGACGCTGTCCCGCGGCGGGCGGTTGGCGATTCTCACCCACGGCTCGACGCCGTTCGATGCCCGCGCCACGATCCTCTGCCACGGCGACGTGGTCGAAGAACTGCAGGCAGTTCTGGCGGCCCTGGATCTGACATCGGTCGCGGCACGATGACCGGGGCGCCCGCCGTCGACATCACGATCGAGCGCGGCGAGCACGGGGTCACGGTGACGCTCATCGGAGACATCGACCTCGCCAGCATCGCTGCCTTGGAGCGCGCACGGGCGAAGGCGCTGGACGGGGCGCCGGACAGGATGCTGGTCGACCTCCGGGGCGTGAGCTTCGTCGACGACGACCGCCAGTGAACCGCCTCAGCTGACCTGCACAACGACCGCGGTCACGTCATCGTGGAGCGCGTCGGGCGGCAGCACACGAGCCAGGATGTGGTCGCACAAGGCCTGCGGCTCCTGCGGCCCGGACGTAGCGGCATCGGTCAGCCGGGCGAAGCCGGCGTCGAGTGACTCACCCCGGCGCTCGACGAGCCCATCGGTGTAGAGCACGAGCGTGCTGGCTTCCGGGAGCGGGCGCTCGAGGGTCTCGTAACTGACTTCCTCCATTCCCATCAGCCCGTTGCCGCCGTCGAGCAGGCAGGCGTCGCTCGAGCCCGCTCGCAGCAGGGGCGGAAGATGCCCGGCATTTGCCCAGCTCACGATCCTCGCGCCCGGGTCGATGATTGCGTACAGCACCGTGAACAGTTCTTCCGCGCCCAGCGCCAGCTGGTGACGGTTGAGCCGGGTCAGGACATCTCCGGGCCCGCGCCGGCCGTCGTCGGCGAGAGCGAAGGCCCGCGTCACGCTGCGAAGCTGGCCCATGGCCGAGGCGGCTCGAATCCCCTGGCCAGCTACATCGCCGAGCACGACCCCGAGCCGGTCTCCGTCCAGCTCAAACGCGTCGTACCAGTCGCCGCCCACTTCGACTCCGTCACCCGCGGCCTGGTAGTAGGCGGCGATTTGCACGCCTTCCAGTACGGGCAGGCGCTTGGGCACCAACCCCCGCTGGAGCTCGGCGGCGATGCTGTGTTCACGCTCGTGCAGCCGAGCGCGACGGATCGCCAGAGCGGCTCGCTCGGCGGCGTCGCCCAGCAGCGAGCGGTCCGCCGCCGTGAACGGCCGCTCCGGTGGCAGGACCAGTCTCAGGTGGCCGGCGTGTGCATGTTCGATCACGATCGGGACCTCCTCGATCCGCGCGTCCGCGCGCGCAACGAACTCGTCGGCATAACTGAGGACCCGTCCGGCCGCCGCACAGACAACTATCGGTTCATCGTCGGCCAGCAGCTCGACGCCCGCAAGCTCGGCTTCGAACAGCTCGGCCAGCCGAACCGTCAGCTCCGGCAGAACCTCGTCCAGGGCCAGCGAATCGATCGCCGCGCTGAGCGTCTGGAGCTTGTCCAGCCGCTCGGCGATCGCTTCGGCATTGTTTCGCGCGGCGTGCTCGAGCAGCAGCTCCGCTCGCGCCTGCTCCGCCCGGCGGCGGGAGCTCAAATCGACCCACTGCACGAGTAGCAACGGGTCGGCCAGCTCGCTCGGATCGATCGCCGACGCCACCGCCGCGACCCAGACCTCGGTGCCAGAAGCGGCCAGCAGTCGGAGGTCGGTCTCGGCGCGCTCGGCCTCGGATGCGCCCCGGCTGTCGACGACCGTGGTGAGCGCGGCCTCGAGCCGCGCCCGGTCCTCGGAATGGCACAGGGCGTACACATCGGCGCCCGTCAGTTGCTCCGGATCGCGATCCAGCAGCCGGCCGAACGCCGGATTGGCCCGCACGACCCGGCGGGAGCTGTCGAGCACGGTCTTGCCGATCGGCGCTGCCGCAAAGGCCCCGCGCAGGAACGCCTCGGAGCGCTTCAGGGTTCTGCGACCGCGTTCGAGCTCGCAGAACACCCCCACTTTCGAACGCAGCAGCTCGGGATCGAACGGCTTGAGCACGTAGTCGATCGCTCCGACGCCGTAGCCGCGGAGGATCTCGTCGATCTCGTTGCGGGCCGCGGTGAGGAATACGATCGGGACGTCACGACTGCGCTCGCGAGCTTTGATCAGCTCCGCGGTCTGCAGGCCATCGAGGCCCGGCATCCGCACATCTAGCAGAATCAGGGCGTAATCGCGGGCGAGCAGGCGGCGCAGCGCCTCCTCGCCGGAGGTCACGCTCTCGAGCGGGACCCCGAGCGGGCTGAGGACGGCCTCGAGCGTGCGCAGGTTCTCCACGCGGTCATCGACGAGCAGGATCGGCAGCACCTCGCCCTCGGTCAGGCCCGCGAGTGCATCCGGGGTCGCGCTAGACGTCGGGCCGCTCAAGCGTCCAGCCACACGCGCATCATCGACACCAGCTGGTCGATGTCGACCGGCTTGGTGATGTAGTCCGACGCGCCCGCAGCGATGGCCTTCTCGCGATCGCCCTTCATCGCCTTCGCCGTCAGCGAGATGATCGGCAGATGCTCGAATCTTGGCATCGAGCGGATCGCCCGCGCGGTCTCGTAGCCATCCATCTCGGGCATCATGATGTC
>CAXMLR010000623.1:0-5561 GCA_964194275.1 uncultured Solirubrobacterales bacterium | reverse complement strand
GTGTATAAGAGACAGGACCGACGCCGACGAGGACGCCAACCGCGCCGGTGCGCATGAGGTGCAGCGCCGCCTGGTAGGAGGCACAACCCCCGACGATCACCGGAATCTCGAACTCGCGGATGAAACGCTTGAGGTTGAGCGGTTCCACCGTCTTCGAAACGTGCTCGGCGGAGACCACCGTGCCCTGGATGACCAGGACGTCCAGGCCCGCCTCGAGGGCACCCTCATAGTGCGTGCGGACCTTCTGCGGAGTCAGCGAGGCGGCGGCGACCACGCCCTGCGCCTTGATTTCCTGGATCCTCTGCGCGATCAGCTCGGGCTTCACCGGCTCGCGATAGATGTCCTGCATCTCCCGCGTGGCGATGTCACGTGAGAAGCTGGCGATCCGCTCGAGCTGCGTCTCCGCGTCTTCGTAGCGGCAGAAGATGCCTTCGAGGTTCAGTACGGCGAGTCCGCCGAGCCGGCCGATTCCACCGGCGGTCTGGGGCGAGACGACGCCGTCGAGTGCGGCCGCCAGCAGCGGCAACTCGAAGCGATACGGCCCCAGCGTCCAGGAAATGTCGACGTCGTCAGGATCCCGGGTCCGCCGGGAGGGAACGATCGCGATGTCGTCGAACCCGTAGGCCCGGCGGGCCTTCTTCCCACGTCCGATTTCGACTTCCATTACGGCATCGTAGAACGCGACGCGGACGGGATCTGAGGAGTCGAACGAAGCGACTCTGAGAGGCCAACGAAGGCGGCAACCATCGTCGCAGTGATGCTAGCAGTGGGCCGCCGGAGCCTCCGGCCGCCGAGCGGCAGTGGCCCCGCCCGACGCGGGCCGCTCAGCGAATCTCGGCCCGAAGCTCGAGCCGCTCGGCCCGCACCTCGGCCAGCAGCTTGTCCACGCGCGTCGGATCGATGATGCCGGCGCCGAAATGCTGGGTCGACTCGGCTCCGCAGGCCACGCCGAAGCGCAGGCAGTCGACCGTCGGGCGGCCCGCATACCGGGCCGCCACGTAGCCGGCCAGGAAGGCATCTCCGGAGCCGATGCTCGAGCGGGCCTCCTGCTCCTCCACCTGGACGCGATAGACCGCTGAACCGGCTCCGTCGATGACCTGGGCATAGCAGCCGTCCGGCACGGTCATGATCGCCTCGGCGGCGCCGAGTCGCGTCATCTCGGCGACGGCCTGAGCGCGATCGTCGACGTCGTTGAACTCGTGACCGACGAGCTCCTCCCCCTCGAGCTCGTTCGGCGACACGACGTCCGGTTCGGCGCGCATGGCCAGCCGCAGCGGTTCGCCCTCGGTGTCGATCATCGTGACCACCCCCAGCCGGCGGACCTCCCGGATCAACCCCGTGTAGACGTCGGGATCCATGGCGCGGGGCAGCGTTCCGGCGAACACGCAGATGCTGGCGCCCTTGGCGAGATACAGCAGCTTCTCACGGAACAGCTCGAGCTCCATCGAGGAGACAGCAGGGCCACGCTCGTTGATTTCGGTGTGCAGCCCGGTGGTGGGGTCGAGCACGGCGGTGTTGGTGCGTGACTCTTCTCGGATCCGGACGAAGCCGTTGAGGATCGCCTCGCCGTTGAGTGCCTCGACGATCCGGGTGCCGGTGGACCCGCCCGCCAGACCGGTGGCGATCACCGGCTGTCCGAGACGCTTGATGGCGCGGGCGATGTTGACCCCCTTGCCGCCCGCCATCGTCGTCTGATCGACGGTGCGGTGACGGCGTCCAGGCGTAAAGCTTGGCACCTCGAGTGTCTTGTCGAGCGCTGCGTTGAGCGTGACGGTGATGATCATGCTGCCTCCGGGCCGGCCGGATGTTTCCCTCGCGCTGCACCTCGCCACATGTAGGCCATGGTGGCGAGTCCGATCAGCGCGACGAGCAACAGAAGCGTAGTCCCTCGGGTCAGGAAGCGAGCGGCGAGCGTCAATGGACTCACGGCTGACAGCGCGTGCGTGAGCAGCAGCGGGATCCGCGCGACCCTTCGGCGGCCGGCGAAGATGCTGACTGACCCGACTACCGCGTGCCGCTTGAGCGGGCCGGCCAGCTGGCGGGGGAGCTCGACACGGAGACCGACCGGCGAGGAACGCGCGAGCACACCGGTGAACGCACCCGCAGCGATAACCACGGCGTGGACGCCTGGACGATCGCGGACGCTCGGCCGGGCGAGCACCTCGCCGGCGCGCACCGGGGTCACGACGTGAAACGTCCTGAAGCCCCAGCCGAGCAGCGTCAGCGTGTTGGCGTCTCGCGAGGCCGGACTCGAGGTCCCGAGCACGGCGCTGATCAGCGTCATGCCGCCTCTGGTACCCGAACCGACCAGCACATACCCAGCGTCATGGGTGTGGCCGGTCTTGACGCCGTTGATCCAGGGAATGCTTCCGACCAGGTCGTTGCGGTTCGCCACCACCCGCGTATGGCTGCCGGTGTGGAGCACCGCCCGGGGCACGGCCACCACGCGGGCGAAGAAGGGTGAGTGGGTGAGCACGAAGCTCGCAAGCTTGGTCAGATCCGACGCGCTCGAGTAGTTGCCCGGCGTATCCAACCCGATCGGAGTCGAGTAGTGGGTGCGCGTGAGTCCGAGCTGCCGCGCCCGCGCATTCATCATCCCGACGAAGCGGGCTACCGAGCCGCGCCCGACGTTGAAGGCGAGATCCTCGGCCGCGTCGTCGGCGCTCGGCAGCAACATCGCCAGCAGCAGATCGTGGACGCTCATCCGCTCGCCGGGGACGAGGCCGATCTGAGAGTCGCCGGGCGCGGAGTAGTAGAGGTTCTGATTGAACTGCACATCCAGGCGCCGCACGTGCTCCAAGGTCAGGAGCGCGGTCATCAGCTTGGTCGCGCTGGCGATCGCCGATCGCGCGTCAGGAGCCAGTCCATAAAGCCGCTGGCCGGTGCTCTCCTCGATCAGCGCCGCCGACGATGCGCTCAGGCTGGGGGCGCCGGCCGCCGGCGCGGCACCGAAGCTCGCCAGCCCCGCGGAGGTGGCGAGCACGGCCAGGGCGACGCGCCTCACCTGCGAAGCCTCAGACGCTGACCGGCCTGGAGGCTGTTCGGGTCGAGATTCGGGTTCATCGCCTCGAGCATGGTGATCACGAAGCCCGTCTTGCGAGCGATGCTCGTGAGGTTGTCCCCCGGCTGCACGACGTAGAAGCGGGTATGGGCATACCGTCCTCGGGCCCGGCTGGGAGCTCTCACCTGCTGCGATTGCGCGCTCGGGTGCTTCGGCTTCAAACCGGAGTGCACGACCAGGTACGTTCCGCCGATCGCCGCAGCCAGCGCGATCGGCGCCAGGTAGCGCGCTCGATTCCGAGCCAGCATCGCGCCCCGATCATACTGGCGCCACCCAAGGCTGATCGCAGGATTGCACCCGTGCCAGGGGCAGGCGATTTAGCTCGAGAGCGACCAAGCCAGCTCCCGCAGGCGCTGGGCCTCAGCGCGCGCGGCGCTCGCCGGGTTCCCCCCGGTGCTCTCGTGCGCACGGACGATCCCGCGCGAGGCAGTGATGAGACCTCCCGCCGCTCCGGGGGCGAACGCCGCGGCCAGGTCCTCGACCCTCCCCCCCTGCGCGCCGATCCCGGGCAGCAGGAACACAGCGGCCGGCATCAGCACTCGCAGCTGTTCCAGGCGCTCCGGGGCGGTAGCCCCGACGACCGCCCCCACATCGGCCAAGCCGCTGGCTCCGACCGATGGCCCCCCGAGCTGGTCCACCAGGGCCGCGATGCCTTCGCTCACCGAGCCGCCGTCGGCGAGCGACTGCTCCTGAACGTCCGCAGCGCCCGGATTCGACGTGCGCACAAGCACGAACAAACCACCGCCGCCCGCCCGGGCGGCGGTGACGAATGGGGTCATCGAGTCGACCCCCAGCAGCGGGTTGACGGTCAGGGCGTCGGAACCCATTCCTCGGACGGCGCCAAACGGAGTTGGCGTCTCGCCGAAGAAGGCCTGGGCATACGCCGCGGCCGAGACGTCGATGTCGCCCCGCTTGGCGTCGGCTATCACCATCAGCCCGTGCTCACGGGCCCGGTCGTGGACCTCTGAAAGGGCCGCCCAGCCGGGAGCTCCCAGCCGCTCAAAGCACGCCACCTGCAGCTTGACTGCGACGCATTGCTCAGCCACCGCATCGATCGCCAGCGCGCAATGGATGGCGACGGCCAGCGACGCACGAACCGCGGGTGGGGCGGGCGGATCGCCGGCCCCACCCACTAGCTCGATGGCTCTCGGCCACAGCCGAGCGGGATCAGGATCGAGCCCCAGCACGAGCTGCGAGGCACGCTCTGCCACCCTCCGCGCGAGCCGGTCGCCGAACGTCTCGGCCCGCGAGTGCGTGACTGATGGACCGAATCCGGCGGCTGTCGCCCCCTCGGCGTCGTTCCCCATGGTCACGGCACACTGCCCGTGACCGGAGGATCCATGATGGTCGTCAGATCTACTTGACCGCCTTCTTGAGCCCCGCACCGGCGCTGAACTTCGGTACCTTCGACGCGGCGATCTGAATCTTCTCCCCAGTCGCGGGGTTCCGGCCCTCTCGTGCGCTGCGATGCGAAACGCTGAACTTGCCAAAGCCGGAGAAGCTGATGTCGCTGCCCCGCCTGAGCGCGTCCTCGATAGTCACCAGAACGGCATCAACGGCGTCACCGGCATCCTTCTTGCTCAAACCGGCTCGATCCGCGACCTGGTCGACGAATTCTGACTTGGTCACTTGCTCCCTCCTTCAAGGTGGTAGGAATCCCGACGCTAACACGCCCCACGGACGGCCTTCGGTTCAAATGGCCCGCGGGACGGCCATTCTGTCCCGTGAGCCAACCCGCCGCTCGGCCCTGTACGCGCCTTTCCCGCAAATTGCGGGAATCAAAACCAGGAAATCTGGTTGCGACGACCCGCGGCGGCTCTGAAGGGGGCCGATGATCCAGCACGTGACCCGCGAGGTGCTCCCGCAGCAACTCGACCAATCCGTGCAGTTCTATGGCGTTTTGGGCTTTCGGCCCGTCCCGGTTCCGCCGGGAATCGCCGGACGCGCGGTGTGGCTCGAGCGCGGCGAAACGCAGATCCACCTGATGCCGTGCGACGATGCTCAGATCCAGTCCGGACACATCGGCGTCGTCGCGGAGCCGTACGCCAGGACGATCGAGCAGCTGCGAGCCGCGGGGCACGAGGTCGAGCCCCGCGCCGCGCACTGGGGCTCGCCGCGGGCCTACGTGCGCGATCCCTCGGGCCATCTGGTTGAGGTGATGGCCTTCGCGCCAGGAGCCGGCAGATCCGAGCGTCCACCGTCGGATCCGGCCGGCGGAGCACCGTCAGCCTGACCCTGAAAGGCAGTCGTCGCCGCCGCGGGCGAGAATAGGGTGGTGGACCTCGCCCGAATCGGCTGGCTCGCAACGGTCGGCGTGCTGGTGATCGCTGTCCTGATCCTGGTTCTGCAGGGCTACCTCGGCTACGCCGCCGTGACTCTGGCCGTCGCCGTCTCAGCCGCCATCAATCTGCGCTAGCGCCTCTCCTTCCTCATCGCGGCCTGACCCATTACGCCTCGGGCCGAACACTCCGGCGGGGCCCACAGGGCTAGATCGCCTACG
>CAXMLR010000622.1:0-2987 GCA_964194275.1 uncultured Solirubrobacterales bacterium | reverse complement strand
CGCTCGCACAGCGGCTCGGGGGCTGACGCCCGCGACGCCGGCCCGGCGTCGGAAGCCTCGTACGCTGAACTGGTGGCGCTAGGTTTCATTCCGTCCGACGCTGGCCTGCTGATCCTGCAGGCCAGCGTGGTGGCGGCTCCCCGCGCGGCGTCGAGCATGGCCGGGCTGGAGCGGCTCGGCGGCCGTGGCTGGGCGCTGGTGCCGCTCGGTTCGATCGTGGTCGTGGTCTTCGCAATCCGTTACGTGTCTGACACCGCGACGGGGCTTACCTACCTCGCCCTGGTGGCGGTGCCGCTGCTCGCGGCGGGGGCGCTGGCCTGGGCGATGCGGAGAGCGAGGCCTCCCGCGGCGCTCCTCGTGATCCCGCTGTTCGCCCTCGCCTGGGCGGACCGCACGTCGCTGCCCGGACAAGCCAGCGCGGCGCTGCTTTCGGCTCTCAGTTGCGTCACGCTCGGCGTGCTGCTGGCGGCGGTGACGCCCCCGGCCTGGCTGAAGGCGGGCATCATCCTCATGGCTGCGGCGGATAGCTGGCTGGTCATCACCAATCTGCTCCAAGCGCCGAACGCGACGCTGAGCGCCGCTCATCCCGTGGCCGGCCTGCCCCAGCTCCAGAGCGAGCTGTTCGGCACCGCCTCGATGGGCTACGGAGATGTGTTTGTCGCCGCGCTGCTGGGCGCCGTGCTGGCCCAGAACGTGCGCCGGCAGCGGAGCGCGGCGCTGCTGACGCTGGTCATCGCCGCGCTGTTCGACCTGCTGTTCCTCGTCATCAACGAGCTTCCAGCCACCGTGCCCGTGGCGCTGGCCCTGATCGTGGCCGAGCTGTGGCAGCTGCGGCCGGTCCGAACGCGCTCAGACGCGCTAGTGCCTGCTCTCGCCCGTCGAGGCCGGCGGGCGTGATTCCTCGGCCAGCGAGGTGATGGCCAGCGTGCCCCGGGCCGCCTCCTCGAGCACCTCGGTTGCCTCTTCGGCCGAGCGGGCGTAGAGCTCGACCAGAAGATGCACGACGATGCGCTCTTCGTCGTGCTTGTGAAAGCGCACGTGGGTGAAGAACTCGCGCGTGCCGTGGTCACCGAAGGCGGCGTAGGACAGAGCGTCTCCGGCCTCTGGGCCTGAACATGTCTCGACGTCATCAGCGTCGACGGCTACCGTGCAGGACGCGACCCACGGCGTGCCCGCGATCATCCGCTCCCATCGGTCCTCGATCGGCTCCACGCGGCCGTTGTGAAAGCCCAGGTGGGGTTGATCGTGCATGCACTCGAGGCACTGAACGACCGCTTCCTGCATCTCGTCCACCACCTCGCCCCGCTCTCCGCTCTCGGGATCGATCCGATGGATGCCCTCGTAGTGGACCTGTACCTCCAGGTTCTGCGACCAGCAGCGGTAGCAGCGCAGCCAGCTTCTGACCTCCGTTGAGCCCTCCATCCGTTTGATTCTACGATCCCCATGTGAGCAACCACGAGGATGCCGCGTGAACCCGTTGCGCGGCGGGCCGATCGGGGTGATTCTGGCTGGGGGAATCGGCCGTCGCATCGGGGGTGCAAAAGCGCTCGCACCGCTACAGGGCCGGGCGTTGATCGAGTACCCACTGGAGGCGCTGAGCTCCGTGCTGCATGACGTGGTGGTGATCGCCAAGCCGGATACCGAACTGCCGGACCTGCCAGGGGTGAGAATCTGGATCGAGCCCTCCGAACCTCGACATCCGCTGACCGGCATCGTCGCATCGCTTGCGCGCGCGCAGGGGAGGGCGGTGGTGATCTGTGCCACCGACCTCCCGTTCGTCTCACCCGCCGTGGTTGAGCGGCTCGCGGGCTATCCGGTGACCGGGTGCCCGGCGGTGGTGGCCGCCGTCGGCGACCAGATTCAGCCGCTGCTCGGGTGCTACCACGCCGGCGCCGCGGAGCTCCTGAGGGCCGCCGCAGCCGAGGGTCGGCGGCCGTTGCGCGACGTGGTGCGGGGGATCGAGCCGCACATCCTTGAGGTCGAGGATCCGGCGGTGCTCTTCAACGTCAACGTCCCTCAGGATCTGGTGCAGGCGGCGGCGATGCTCGAGCGCCGCCGCGGCGCTAGCCGAACGTGAAGCTATAGGCCCTGACTCCGAGGGGCACTCGCACCTCGAGGTCGTGCTGCTCAGCGCTGGGGCGGGCCACCAACGAGTAAAGGCGCTGGCCACGGACGGTCAGAAATGCGCCGTGCACATCAGCTCCCGCGCTGGACTGGTCGACCGGCCGCCCGTCGAGCAGGACTTGGACCCGGCGGGGGCGATTGCCGGTCGAGGTCAGCACGAGGTACACCTTGGCGGCCTGGAACCGGGCCTGGATCGCGGCACCGCCGGACTGCGGCGTGGATGACTGCGAGCCGACATTCCAGGTCCCGCGCAGGGCGAACTCGTTCAGCGCGGGGTGGGCGAGGCCGGCGTAGCTGTACGTGCCGGCGCGCAGCGGCACCGCGAAGCCCTGGGCGCGCTGGGCGTCCAGGTAGGTCTCCGGAGTGCCCAGCTGGGCCGACGGGATCACCGCGCTGGCCGTGATCGGAGGGGGGAGGGTCCGCGCGCCGGCTTCGCGCAGCAGGCTGCGCACCGCAGCCTCGCTACCCTTGTAGTCGCCTTCCCCGAACTGGGTGTGGCGTACCTGCCCTTGGGCGTCGATCAGGTATTCGGCGGGCCAGTACTGGTTGCCGTACGCGTTCCAGGTGCCGTACTGGTTGTCCTGCACGACCGGGTAGCGCAGGCCATCGGACCGGATTGCCTGGGCCACGTTGCCCGCGTCCTGCTCGAAGGTGAACTCCGGTGTCTCGACGCCGACGATCTCCAGCCCGGAGCGGTGATAGTTCGCGTACAGCGCCTTGAGAAACGGGAGCGTGCGCAGGCAGTTGATGCACGTGTAGGTCCAGAAGTCGACGAGCACGACCTTGCCGCGCCGGCTCGCGAGCGTCAGCGGCTTCCCGCCGGGCGTGTTGAACCAGCGCTGGTTGCCGGTGAACTCGGGCGC
>CAXMLR010000621.1:0-8252 GCA_964194275.1 uncultured Solirubrobacterales bacterium | reverse complement strand
ACGCCGATGATCGCGCCGACGAAGATCTACGATCGCTTCCCCACGCTCAGCCCTGAAGAGGCGGCGGAGATGATCTGCGATGCCATCCGCAAGCGTCCCAAACGAGTGGGGACCGCACTCGGAAACCTCGGCCAACTGACCTATGCGATCGCTCCGGGCGCGCAGGATCTGGTCGTCAACCGCGCCTACAAGCTGTTTCCCGAGGGCGGCAGCGAGAAGCGCTCCCAGGAGATCGAGGTGCCGGCGCCCGAGCCGACGGCGGAGCAGCGTGCGTTCGCGCGGGCGACGCGCGGGGTGCACTGGTAGGACCGGGTGACGCATCCCCGCATCGCACCACTCCGCCCGAAAGGAGACGACACGAAGCTCGAAGGCATTCACCACGTGACCGCGATCACCGCGGAGGCACAGCGGAACGTCGACTTCTATGCAGGAGTGCTGGGGCTGCGGCTGGTGAAAAAGTCAGTCAACCAGGACCACACCTCGGTCTATCACCTGTTCTACGCTGACGAGGAGGGCGATCCGGGGTCCGACCTCACCTTCTTCGAGTACCCAGACCTACCTCGGGGACGCGCGGGGGAGGGGATGGTCCACCGGATCATCTGGCGCGTGTCCGGGCCGGACTCGCTCGACTTCTGGGAGCGACGGCTTTTGGACGCCGGCTACAACTCGAGCCGGCTGGACAACGCGCTGCGCTTCCAGGACTTCGAGGGGCTCGAGCACGAACTTGCGCTCGCGCAGACCAGCGACGAGCCGCTGATCGCCAATCACCCGGAGATTCCCGCCGAGCTGGCCCTCCAGGGTTTTCATGCCGTCCGCGCGTACACCAAAGACCCGGAGCGCAGCCGCCCGCTACTTGAAAAGACGCTGGGATTCCAGCCCCAGGACGAAGTCTCATACGAGATCCGGGGCGACAGTCGTGGCGGGCTGTACCACTATGATCCCGCTCCGGCCGAGCCTCCCTTGGAGGGCGCAGGCACCATCCATCACGTCGCATGGGCCTCACAGCCCGAGGACCAGGAGGGCTGGCAGCGCAAGGTGGCGGCGGCCGGGGCCCACGCGACCCCGGTGATCGACCGTCACTACTTCCGCTCGGTCTATTTCCGCGAGCCCTCCGGCGTGCTGTTCGAGATCGCCACGATCGGGCCTGGGTTCACAGTCGACGAGCCGCTCGAGCACCTCGGGGAGAAGCTGTCGCTGACGCCGCAGTTCGAGCACCTGCGAGCGCAGATCGAGCCGACTCTGACCCCGCTGCACAATCCCCGGGAGAGCTGGACCCAGCGCTAGCCGCGCGGGCTACGCGGTTCTGCCGGCGTCGCGCATCAGCCGGCCCACGGGCACGGCGGCGAGATGTTCGGCGGCCAGCGCCAGGCGGAGATTCTCAAGCAGCGGCCCGGCGGAGCTGAGATCCGAGATGGTGAGCTCGATCACCTCGCCGGGGTGCAGGCGCCCGACCGTGTCTCCGTCGTCCAGGCGAACCGCGCCCGCGATCAGGCGCCCGCCGGCTCCATGCGCCAGCCACCACTGACCGACACTCGGGCCGCTCGAGGTGTAGAGGAAATGATGGCTCACGCCCGTCGAGCGCAGCAGGTGGTGGAGCTGGTCACGGGTCTCGAGCCAGCGGACCAGGCCCCCGTTGGGTAGCCGCGGGACGGCCTGATCGCCGGAGCCAAGCGTGCTCGCGGTCGATGACGCGAAGGTTTTGTCGAGCGCGAACGAGGCGTGAATGCCGTTGGCCGCCAGCGTGTTCGCCAAACCGCCTACGAACTGGCCGGGCGCATCGACCAGCACGCCGACCTCCGGCCGCGTCGTGGCAACGGCCGTGATCGCTCGCATGTGTACAAAATGCGACACGAGCTTGTATGAGGCTCCGGTGGTCAGCGTCCAGCTCGCGATCGCGAGCATCGCCGCAGCGGTCGTGACGACCCGCGCGGTGCGCAAGCGCCAGATGGGGAGCGGCTCCATGCGACGGTCGTCGCTGAGGATCAGCGACGCCGTCGAGGGTCGGCGAGCAAATGAGCCGTTCGGCTCGGGGTGGCTCTGCAGGGCGCGCTCGAGAGCCGGCCCGAGTTCAGATTCGGAGCTGGCCACCTGGGCGAGCCCGAAGCGCTCGAGCGCCCGGTTGCTGGCGCGGACGTGGCCGACCCCGAATCCGTAGGACACGACCGGGCAGCCGCGGATGATCGCCTCGAGCACGGTGAGCCCGGCGCTCGAGTGGATCAGCGCGTCGACCGCGGCCAGCACGTCCCCCATCCGGTCGGTGAACCCCATCACCCGCAGACGCGGATCGTCACCGAAGCGCTTGGTCACCTTGGCCCGGAGCTTGTCGTTGCGTCCACACAGGCAGAGCACAATCGCGTCCGGCTCCGCCAGCGCGACGCGGGTGGCCCCGATCAGGTCTCCGACCCCCCAGCCTCCGCCCGAGACCCCGATCACTTTCGCGTCGGCGGGCAGCCCGAGCGAACGACGCGCGTCAGCACGCGAGCGGGCGGCGAGGAAGGCGGGCGAGGTCGGCGGCTTGGCCCACCGAACACTGCCGGGTCCGGCGATCTTCTCGACCTCGTCCATCGACTCGGGGTGGGTGACGAAATGCAGATCGATGCCCGGGTGGGCCCAGAAGCGCAGCCCGGCCAGGTCGGTGATCGACGAATAGCACGGGACCTTCAGCTTGCCCTTGCGTCGCAGCTCGCCCAGCACGGCGGTCACGCCCGGGTAAGTGGAAACGATCAGGTCGGGATCGTGTGCGCGGATCAGCCGCATCAGTCCGCGGCGGCCGAGCGCTGTCAGCAGCCGCTTGGCCAGCCAGCGTGTGGGCGCGAAGTACATGAACAGCATGTACTGGAAATCGAACAGCCAGGGCAGCCATTGGAACATGAACTGCGAGTTCTCGCGCAGCACCTTGGTCAGCACCGGGCCCATCGCCGGCAGCCCGTTGACCACCGAGATCTGGGCGTCGGCGTCCTCGTCCTTGAACTCTCGAGCGACCGCGCGCGCCGGGAGGTCGTGTCCCTCGCCGATGTCGGCGGAGATGATCAGGATCTGACGCGGCTTGGCCTCGGCGTCGGGCTCACCCGCGGGAATTACTGCGGCGGCGGTCTGCTCTGCGGCCACGGCCGCCTGGTCGCGGCGCCACTGCACATAGCGCCGGACGCCCTCGGTGAATGGAGTTGCCGCGGTCCAGCCGAGTTCCCGCTCGGCTCGCTCACTGGAGACGACCTTGCCGCCGAAGTCCCCGGGACGAGCCGGAGTGTGGGCGATCTCGACGTTGCCGATCAGGTCCTTGACCGTCTCGGCGATCTGCTTGATCGACACGTTCTCGTCGCTGGCCAGGTTGTAGATGCGATTGGTGGCGACCTCGTTCAGACCGAGCGCGACGCCATCGGCCAGGTCCTCGACGTAGACGAAGCGGCGTGACTGGCTGCCGTCGCCGGCCAGCGTCAGTGGCTCGCCCTTGAACGCCTTGTTGACGAAGGCGGGAATCACCGCCGCCTCGCGAGCGCGGGGGCCGTAGGGGATCCCGAAGCGCAGGATCGTGTAGTCGATTCCGTACAGCTCCTGGTAGGCCTTGCAGTACAGCTCGCCCGCGAGCTTGGTGCTCGTGTACAGGTGGCTCGGCGGGGGCAGCAGCGTCTCCTCGTCGACCGCCTCGGGTTCGCAGTCCGAGTAGACCCAGATCGTGCTGGCGTAGACGAGCCGCTTGACCCCAGCGCGGCGGGCCGCCTCGAGGACGGCGACGGTCCCTCGTGCGTTCACCCGCTCGGCATCCTCGGGCGACGCGTGGACGTCGTTGACGTCGGCCACGGCCGCCAGGTGCGCGACGGCGTCACACGAGTGCAGCGCCCGCTCGAGCGCCTCGCGGTCGGTGATCGAACCGAGCACGGTGTCGACGCTGCCGCGCCCGTGCCACGGCGACGGACGCAGGTCGTAGATGACGGGGTCGTGCCCGCGGGCGCGAAGCTTGTCGACGACATGCGAGCCGATGAAGCCAGAGCCGCCGGTGACGAGAACTCTCATGCGCTCACCGGACGGTAGTACAGAGGCACGCACGAATGGTGCTGCGCGACCCAGTCGGAGTTCGGAAGCTCAACCTGGTGAGAAAGGATCCGATGGCAGGGCTCGTCGTAGACACGGCCGGTCGAGCGCTCGAGCCGATCGAACACGACGTACTTGTAGAGACCGGAGACCATCCCGTCGGGCAGGATCAGCCGACTCGGATACCGAGGATCGAGATGCTGACGAGCGACGTCGTTCTTCCAGCTCACGATCTCCGGCAGGCGCTCGATCTGGACGAGTCCCAGGGCCGCGGTGAACTCGCTCATGCGGAAGTTCAGGCCCTGCACCTCATAGGTCGGCTTGCCGTAGTTGCGAAAGCCGCGCGCGTGTTCGACGACGTCGGCACGACCGGAGACGAGCACCCCGCCCTCACCGGTCGAGATCGTCTTGGTCGCGTACAGCGAGTACACGCCCACGTCGCCGTAGGTTCCGGCCTTACGCCCGTTCCAGCTCGCGCCGTGGGCATGCGCGCAATCCTCGATCAAGAAGATCCCGTTGTCCTTGCAATACGCGGCGATCCGCTCCACATCGAAGGCGATGTGACCGCCGATGTGGACAAGGAACGCCGCCTTGGGCCTGTGCTGCTCGGCCTTCGCCTCGAAATCAGCGAACGACATGCAAAGGTCCTCGCGGTTGCAGTCCACGAACTCGACTTGCGCGCCGGCCCGGATCGCGGCCAACGGCGTGGCCATGAAGGTGTTGGAGGGACACAGCACGGTCTCTCCCTCGACCCCGGCAAAATGCAGCGCGGCCATCGCACCCCCGGCCCAGCTGGAGACGGCCACGGCGGGTGCCTCGTTCCAGGCCTCCCAAGCCGCCTCGAAGCGCTCGACCATGTCGGCCTCTGACCAGCGGTTCGAGTCCAGCACCTCGTCGATCAGACCGTGGAGACGGTCACGGTCGCGAGGGTCAAACCCGATCGCGAACTTGTCGAAGCTCGGAGTTGCGGAAGCGGTGGTCATATCTACTCGGGACGGCGTCGAGATGCGGCGGGTCACGTGCGACGCCACCGGCCAGTGGAACCGCCCCCGCGCACAAGCTTGCCACATCCTGGGGGGGTGAGGCGTGTGCCGACAAGCCTGTCAGACCGGGAGGACGGTACCGACTCTACGCCGCTTCAGCTCTGCGAGGATCAAGCTGAGCGCCGCGACGGTCCGCCGGTGCGAACCCTTGGCGCTGTAGAAGTCCGCATCGTGCAGGAGGATCACGTCTCCGGGGGCCAGTCCGTCCGTGACGCGCGAGTAGATGCGCTGCGGACTGGTGAATTTCCGCCAGTCCCTCCCCCACCGGGACCACAGCAGCGGCCTCAGCCCGTCCGAGCGCGCCGCTCGTAGGCCGGCTGCGCTGTAGATGCCGTAGGGCGGGCGGTGCCAGAGCGGCTGGACGCCTGTGGCCTGAGCGATCGTCTCGGACCCGCGCCTGAGATCGTCGAGTATGGCCGACGGGCCGAGTCGTAGCTGCAATCGGTGTCGGTACCCGTGCAACCCGACGCAGTGACCGGCGGCGGCGATCTCCGCGGCGAGCTCAGGACGAGCCTCGACCTGCTCGCCGATCATGAAGAAGGTCGCCCGGGCCTCCGCGCGAGCGAGCAACTCGAGCACGGCCGGCGTGCCCTCGGGGTGCGGGCCGTCATCGAAGGTGATGGCGACACCCGGCGCACCCGGCGCGCCCGGCGCCAGCCGGCGTGGGAGCCCCAGCGCGCCGGCGGCGGCGGGGACGACGGGAGCGAGAACGTGGCGGATCACAGCAGGATGATCGCGTAGACGTCCGCGTGGCGTGTTCGGTGTGCCGCGAGTCGCGAGCCGCCGATCCGTAAGGTTCGGAGATGGTGGCGAAGCCCGACCTCGATCGCTGGCTCCCGGACCCCGGTCTGCGGGTCGTGCACCGGCGCGATAGCTGCGCCGACGGCGAGCGGCTGTGGGAGGCCGCCCAAGCGGTGCGCCTATCCGACGCTGCGCTCCTCGGTCGACTGGTGCGATGGCGGATCCCCGGCCTCAGCGCCGACACCTCGTTCGGTGAGCTGTTCCGGCGGCCCCCGTTCACGGTGCTCGAGGAGGACACGACAGCACTCCTCTCAGGACTGGTCGGGCGGATCTGGACGCTTCGGCGCGACTATCCCCAGCTCGAGAATCCAGGACAGTACCGGGAATGGTCGGGGCGGGGCAGCGCCCGGGTCCTGTTCGCCCACTGGGTCGAACCCCTGGATACGGGGCGGTCCGCACTGAGCTCCGAGGCTCGCGTCGAGGCGTTCGGAACCCAGGGGCGGCTCGGCGTCATAGCGATTCGTCCCCTGGTGCGACGCTTCCAGAACCTGATCGGCAGCGACGGGATCGACGCCGCGGTCCGGAGCGCCGAAGGTCGCTAGCCATGGCCATCCCTGGCCGCCCGGTCATCGTCGCTCCCGCGCGCGGCCGGCCCGAGGCTGGGGGTGTGCGATCGCGGCAAGACCGTAGTCCCTCGGGCAGCTAACGTCACGCGGACAATGGAGAGCTTCGACGCGGAGGTCACGATCCGCCGGACGCGGTACGCGAGCGAGACCACCGGGTGGGCCGTGATTGACGCAGCCGACGCGGAGGGAGCTTCGATCGTGCTCGTCGGCCCGCTGATCCACCTCGAGGAGCGTGAGCGCGCACGGGTGATCGGCACGTGGGTCGATGACAGCCGATACGGACTCCAGGTCAAGGTGTCCGAGGCGAGACCGCTGCCGCCGGCCGATGCCGACACGCTGATCTCCTACCTGCGGCGGGTCAAGCACGTGGGCGTCAAGCGGGCGGCGATGCTGGTCGAACGCTACGGAGCAGCCCAGGTGATCGACTGCATCGACAGCGATCCCGAAGCGACGTTCGCGGCCGTCGGGCTGCGCGCGGGGCGGGCTACGGAGGCGGCATCGGCGTGGAACGGGATGCGCGTGACGCGCCAGCTCCACCTGCTGCTTGCGCCCCACGGGCTCGCTTACCTGGTCAAGCGTGTGCATGCTGAGTACGGCCCTACGGCCCATCGCATCGTCAGCCAGCAGCCCTACGAGCTGACGAGCGTGTTCGGCGTCGGGTTTGCCATCGCGGACCGCATCGCCCGCGGTGCCGGCGCGCCGCCTGGTTCCCACGCGCGTGCGCGCGCGGGAATGCTCCACGTGTTGGCCGAGGCGGAGCGCAGCGGAAGCACGTGTCTCCCCTGCCGCGAGCTGCTGCCCGCGCTCGAAGAGCTACTGGGCAGTGCAGTACCGGAGGAGCTCATCGTGGAACTGGAGCAGGCGGGTGACATCGTGGTCGCCGCGCCCTGGATCTATCGCGCGGCGACGGCCGCACTCGAAGCCGAGCTCGCCGGCCGGGTCAAGACGCTGATCGACAGCAAGAGCGGCGGGCGTCTGAAGGAGCCAGAGCGCGCCGCGGCCAGGACCGCTGGCCCCGAGCTGACCGCCGAGCAGGAGGCGGGGGTTCGCAATGCCCTGACCCACCGGCTCTCGCTGATCACCGGCGGCCCCGGCACCGGCAAGACGGCGTCGATCCGGACGATCGCCGCCGCGGCGACACAGCAGGGCGCCAAGGTGATGCTGGTCGCGCCGACCGGGCGCGCGGCGATCAGAATGACCGAGGCGAGCGGGGTAAGAGCCCGCACGGTCCATTCGGCGCTGGGATGGATTCCCGGCGAAGGGCCGACCCACGACGAGGACGACCCGCTGAGCTGCGATCTGCTGATCGTCGACGAGTCCTCGATGGCCAATCTCGAGCTGCTGGTCACGCTGCTGCGCGCGGTCGGCCCGAGCACCCATGTCGTGCTCGTCGGCGACGCGGACCAGCTCGCTCCCGTCGGTGCGGGCAAGCCGTTCGCCGAGCTCGTCAGCACTCCGTCGGTTCCCGCGGTCGCCCTCACGCACATCTTCCGGCAGGCGGCCGGGAGCATGATCGTCCAAGGCGCACACGCGATCCGGCGGGGCTCGGTCCCCGACTTCACAGCCACCGAAGCGATGCGGCGCGACCTGTTCCTGATCACCCGCGCCGACCCCCGGGCCGCCGTGGAGGAGATCGTCTCGCTGGTCAGCGAGCGACTGCCGGCTCACTACGACGTCGACCCGGTCGGCGACATCCAGGTGTTCGCCCCCGTGTACAGAGGCGAGCTGGGGATCGACGCGCTCAACCACGCCCTGCGCGACGCGCTCAATCCGCATGGGTCCCCGATCCGGGGCGGACGGCTACGGCTCGGGG
>CAXMLR010000620.1:0-2650 GCA_964194275.1 uncultured Solirubrobacterales bacterium | reverse complement strand
GGTCAGATTGAGTTCGAGCGCTTTGGCCTCGCCGACGAGCCGCGGCAGCCGCTGCGTCCCCCCGAACCCGGGGATGATCCCGAGGTTGATCTCGGGCTGGGCGAATGTGGCCGACTGAGCGGCGATCCGGAAGTCGCACGCCATCGCCAGCTCACAGCCGCCGCCGAACGCCAGCGCATTGACCGCGGCGATGGTGGCGATGCTCGAGCGTTCCATCTCGCGGAGGAAGCCGTGCATCTGATCGAGCAGCCCCGCTTCCCCGGCCGCGTCCATCTTGGTGAACGCCTTGATGTCGGCACCGGCGCAGAACAGCATCGGGTTGGCTGACGCGAACACCAGCGCGCGGATCGACCCGTCGTCGATGACGGCCTGCCACAGCTTGGTCAGCGCCTGCACCACCTCCGGCGAGATCGAGTTGGCCGGAGGTCGGTCGAGCCAGGCGATCGCCGTGTCGCCGCGCCGCTCGAGCTTGATCGGGCCCTCCTCCCAGCCGGCATCCGGACGTGCGTAGGGGAAGAACCCCTGACCGGTTCTCACCCCCAGTCGTCCCTGGGCCACGAGACGGCGCAGAATTCTTGGTGGCTCGAAGTTCTCTCCCCACTCGCGGGCAGCCCGCTCCAACTTGCTGAGCACCTCGTCGAGGCCAAGCTGGTCAGCCCGCGCCAGTGGCGGCGGGATGATTCCCGCACCGGCCATCATCCCGAGGTCGATGTCCTTCATGGCAGCGACGCCCTCCTCGAGCACGAGGCAGCTCTCGACCAGCGCCTTGAGGGTGAAGCGGTCGACCAGCCGGTTGGTGTCGATCGGCGTGTCAGCCATGCTCATAGAAGCCCTTTCCGGTCTTCGCGCCGAGATCCCCACGCGCGACGAGTTTTCGCATCTGGGCGTGGACATGGAAGCGCTCGCCGTAGGACTCCTTGAGGTGCTCGGCAACGTGGAGCACGGTGTCGAGCCCGAGCAGGTCGGTGAGGAAGAACGGTCCCATCGGAGCCGTCTTCGAGTCGCTGACGATCTGGTCGAGCTCCTTGATCGCGATTCCCGTCTCCTCCTGATAGCGCCACAGCTCGGAGACGCTCGAGTTGAGAATCCGGTTGACCACGAAGCCGGGCGCCTCGCCGCAGCGGATCGGCATCTTCCTGATCGCCTGGGCGAAGTTGCTGGCCGCCTGGACCGTCTCGAGGGACGTGTCCTCCCCTTCGATCACCTCGATCAGGCGCATCATCGAGGCGGGATAGAAGAAGTGAAATCCGACCACCTTGTCCGGACGGGTGGTTACCTCGCCCATCTGCGTAATCGACAACGACGACGTGTTGGAGGCCAAGATCGCGTGCCCGGGCGTGAGCGCGTCGAGCTCCGCGAACACGATCTGCTTGATGTCCATCCGCTCCGGAACGGCCTCGATCACGAAGTCAACATCGCCGAAGCCCTCGTAATCGGTCGTGCCGGTGATCAGCCCCAGCTTGCGATCGAGTTCGGCAGGGTCCAGCTTGCCTTCGGCGCTGCGTGACTGCCACAGCGACTGAGCCTTCTCCAACCCCGCATCGACGAACTTCTGATCGACGTCCTTGAGCACGACCGGGATGTCGGCGTTGGCGACCGTGTACGCGATCTCCCCGCCCATCGTGCCGGCGCCGACCACTGCAGCTTTGAAGACGAACATGGGCTCCCGAGTGGTGGTGTCGGTGGTGGCCTACCCCGGCACCGCCGGAGCCCACGCGAGTCTACCGGCGTGCGTCCGGCGCAACCCGCCCGCGGACTCAGCGAACGCGCTCGGATGCCTCCGCGGCGAACCTGGCCAGCGTCGCCCCGAGCGAGGCCGCCATCGCCCGGCGGATGAACAGGACATCGACCAGCGGCGTGAAGAACGAGCTCTGCTTGATCTCGTATTCGAGGCTCAGCTTGACTTCGACGTGTTCGTCGGCCGGGGTGAACGCGACCTGCTGTTCGCCTGTGATCGCGTCGTCGTCGATCGCCAGCGTCTGGCCCTCCAGCGAGTCGTAGGCGATCACCCGCTCGGTCACGCGGCCACGTCCGGCGGGGCCGGACTGCCACGTCACGCTCGCTCCGACCTGCGGCCACTGGCCCGTGGTGTCGACGACGTGGTCGAACCCGTCGACCCACGAGGCCCAGCGGGTGACGTCATACCAGCGGGAGGCCACCGCGTGCACGGAGCCCCGAAATGTCTGCTCGACCGTTACCGCTTTCATCTGAGCGCCGATCCGGAGAGCGCCAGGATCTGGTCCATCAGCCGATTATGGCTCGCTTGCCGAACCACGGAGACGCTAGGCTTGCCAGCGGCCCATGGCCGACAATCTGCCCGAGACCGTCAAGCCGTACCCGAACATTTCGTCAAAGGCGTACGAGCATCCCGCCGACCGGGCCGCGACCGCCGCCCTGAAAGCGGTCCCAATGCTCGACACGGTCGTGCGCAAGCTGGTCGAGTGGCGCTACGAGCGCGCGCTGCGTCAGTTCTACCTCGGTAATTCGGTCAAGGTCGGCGAGCATCAGCTCCCGGAGCTGTGGACGTCGCTGACCGGCGTGACCCGAGTGCTGGACATGCCCGACCAATACGACCTGTACGTCACCTCGGACGTGCGCGGCGGTGCCCAGACGATTGGGTCGGGCAAGCCGATGATCGTGCTTGACTCGA
>CAXMLR010000619.1:0-5615 GCA_964194275.1 uncultured Solirubrobacterales bacterium | reverse complement strand
GTACAGAACCGTAAACGGCCCGGCTGCGCTCAGACCCAGATTGCGGATCGTCGCGACATAGAGGCTGAGCATCGGCTGGGTCGGGTTCGGGCTGACGCTGATCGACTGGACGGATAAGTCGGGGCGCAACTCAGGCTGGGCGCACGTTGGGGTGTCCCGTTCGGCCGTGGCCAGGACCCGGTTGTGGGCGCCGCTCCAACGAAACATCACCCGGAAGCGATAGGCGGCGGGAGCCATCAGGTCGACGACCTGCTTGTTGAGGATCCAGACGTCCCGCGAGCGCTGGCCCAGCGTCGGATTCGCCGGCGAGATCCACGAGTTCAGGTCGCCGCCGTTGACCGCGGCGGCCGAACGCCCCCCTGTTGCACGCGAGAGCAGTTCGAAGCGCAGCGCGAGCTTTTCCGTGCCCTTGACCGGACGCATCACCGCTGTGACCGAGACCGCGCGCTCGGCTGGATCAAGCGCCCGCCGACAGACGAAGTGGCGAAGGCGCACGCGCGGGACTCCGGCGCTGGTGGCGAGGGCAGTTCCGGCGCCGATCAGGCTCACCGCGACACAGGTGATGAAAAGACGCTTCATGCTCATCTACAACAACTCAACCCCGCCGAAGTTGCCCGCTCCGGGCGGCCAGCTCAGGTCAGCGTATAGAGCGGGCCGTCTCCGCCCTCGGGCGGGGTCAACCGCCCGCCCTTGGCGGTGATCGCACCGCACTGCACGCAGTTGGTGTAGTTGACGATCACGTCCACCGGACCCTGCGCCGGCGCCTCGTCGGGGATCTCGTAGACGCCCGCGGGACACATGTAACGCCAGCCCTCGGCGATCTCCCGGGGCACGTTCTTGCGCACCCGGATGTGGTTCGGCGCGTCGTCGCGGGTCGCGTTTCCGGAGATGTAGACCGACGAGAGCTTGTCGAAGATGTACTTGCCGTCGGGCTTGGGGTACCGGTCTCGCGTGTCGCCGACGAACAGCGGCTGCTCGTCGTTGCGGTCCCATGCGAGGCGTCCACCCGGGAGCTTGCCCTTGGTGGCGATGGCCAGATTGACCAGCGGCGCGCCCTTGATAAAGCCCTTGGAGAACGGCTGGCGCGTGTTGCGGACCTGGTAGAGCTCCGTGCCGATCGACGAATCCTCCACCGCCTCCTCGTAGGAGGACAGGGGCTTCTCGCCCTTCAGCGAGGCGTAGATCGCTTCGGCGGCGAGCTTGCCGGACTGCAGACAGTGGTGCACCCCCTTGAGCGCGACCGTGTCGACCATGCCGCCGGAATCGCCGACCAGCAGCGCACCGGGCATCGAGAGCTTGGGCATCGACCAATAACCGCCGCCCGGGAGGGCCTTAGCGCCCCAGCCGACTCGCTCACCGCCCTCCAGGATGCCCTTGACCAGCGGGTGCTGCTTGAACATCTGCAACAGATCGTGGGCGGAGGTCGTCGCGTCCCGGTACTCGAGATCGATCACGAACCCAATCGAGACCAGGTCGTCACCGGTCTTCTCATCCTTCATCGGATACAGCCAAGTCCCGCCGATCTGGCCATACTTGGCCGAGAGCTTCAGCGGCCACGGGCCGATCGTGTGGATCACGCGATCCAGCGCCTTGGGCACCTTCCACAGCTCCTTGACCCCGAGCTCCCAGACCTGTGGCTCGCGGCCCTCAGCCAGGCCGAACTCACGGATGGCCGCGCCGGTGAGGTGGCCCCAGCAGCCTTCGGCCAAAACCGTCACCGCGGCCTTGATGTCCGTCCCGGGCTCGAAGTTGCCCTGTGGCTCGCCGTCCTTGCCCCGGCCCTTGTCGCCCGAGCGAGCGCCCACGACCTTCCCGTCCTGCACGATCAGCTGAGCGGCTGAAGTCTCGGTCAGCACGTACGCGCCACCCTCCTCGGCCTGGCGTTGCTGATAGCGAGCGAGCGCAGCCACCGACACGACCTCGTTGCCGTGGTTCTTGAAGTTCGGCGGCGTCGGTATCCGCAGCTTGGTCTTCCCGCTGGGGAGCATGTAGACCGCTTCCTTGGTCACCTCGCCGAACGCGAAGCGCTCCTTACGCCAGTCCTCGCGGGACAGTTCGGGGAACAGCTCCTGCAGCGGGCCCGGACGCATCACCGCGCCCGAGAGGTTGTGGCCGCCGCAGGTTTTGGCCTTCTCGATCACCGCGACCGGGACCTCTCCCAGCCGCTCCATCACCGCGGGGTCGTCGCCGAGCAACTGGAGCAGGCGGTTGGCCGTGGCCAGCCCGGCGGTGCCGCCACCGACGATTGCCACCCCTACGTCGATCCGCTCGTCCTCGCCGTCGAGGTCGCGCTTGATGAACTCCTTGACCGAGTCGACGGGGGGCGGGAACTCGCTGGGTGCGTGTGCTCCGTTGCTCGATGACACGGCCTCAGGACCCCTTCTTCGCCTTGATCGCGTCGGTCAGCTTGGGCAGGATCTTGTTCAGATCGCCGACGATGCCGAGGTCGGAGAATTCGAAGATCGGCGCGTTCGAGTCCTTGTTGATCGCGACGATGTTCTCCGAGGACTGCATTCCCACCTTGTGTTGGATGGCGCCCGAGATCCCGGCCGCCAGGTACAGCTTCGGTGCCACCGTCTTGCCGGTCTGGCCGATCTGCGCCGCATACGGGTACCAGCCGGCGTCGACCACCGCTCGCGTGGCCGCGACGGCGGCGTTGGAGCCGAACGCCGATGCCAGCTGCTCGGCGAGCTCAAACCCCTCGGCCTTGCCGAGCCCGCGCCCGCCGGCCACGAGGATGTCGGCCCCTTCGATGTCGACATCGGCGCCACGCTGTTCGCCGCGCTGAACCATGCTGGCCTTGGTCGACCACGGGGAGAGCTCGACGTCGACGTCGACGACCTCGGCCGATCCGCCGTCGCGCTGCGAGCTCTCGAACGCGTTGATCCGCCCAATGATGATCCCGAGGTCGCCCTGATAACGGGACACGGAGATCTTCGAGTCCTGAAGGATCGGGCGCTCGGCGACGAGCTTGCCATCCTGCGCCTTGATCGCGGTCACCTCCATCGTCACCCCGGCGTGCTTGCGGGCGGCTAGGCCGGCGCCGATCTCGAAGCCGAGCAGACCGCCGCCGAACAGGGCGTAGGAGTGCCCGTGGTCGTCGATCACCTTGGCCATCACGTCGACGATCGGCTGCGCCAGGCCCTCGGGCCCCCGGCCGCGGAACACCTTGGTCGCCCCGTAGGCGCCGACCGACTGGCACAGCTCGTCGGTCAGATCCTCGCCGCCGACGACGACGGCGTGACACTCGCCGCCGATCTCCGCCGCCCGCGCGGCGCCCTCGGAGACAGCGCCGAGCGAGTTCTTGTTCAGCGCGCCCTCGTAGTGGAGGACGTAGGTGAGTACGTCTGCCATGTCTAAATCAGCTTCCTTTCATCGAGCCAGGCGACGATCTTCTCGACGGTCTCGTTGGTGTCCTCATCCTCGATGATCTGGCCGGCGGCCTTGGCCGGCGGGTCGTGGAAGTCACCGCACTGCACTCGGGAACCGTTCTCGCCGACCAGCGAAGCATCGATCCCGACGTCGCCGGTGCCGACGGACTCCATCGGCTTCTTCTTGGCGCCCATGATCGCCTTGAGCGAGGGATACCGGGGCTCGTTGATCGCGTCGCCGACGGAGATCACGGCCGGCATCTCCACCTGGACGGTGTCGTAGCCGTACTCGGCCTGACGCTCGCAGCGCAGGCCGCCGCCGTCGACGTCCATCTTGATCACCTGGGTCAGCGAGGGCATCTTCAGGTGGTCGGCGACCACCGCGCCGATCGTGTAGCACTCACCGTCGTCTGACTGCTGGCCGAGCAGCACAAGGTCGGGCTGCTCTTTTTCCAGCGCCTTCGAGAGCGCGTAGCCGGTCGCCGCGACGTCCGAGCCGGCGAGGGCCTCGTCGGTCAGATGAAGCGAACGGTCGGCGCCGAGCGAGACCGCCTTGTGCAATGCGCGGACGGACGACTCCGGCCCCATTGTCACGGCAACGATCTCGTCGACTTCGACAGCGCCGCCTTCGCGAATCTGCATCGCGGCTTCAATGGCGTGCGTGTCGTACGGATTCAGGTTTTTCTCGCCTGTTCGGTCCATTCGCCCCGTCGAGGGATTGATGCGCTTCTCGACCGCGGCGTCCGGCACCTCTTTGACCAGGACGCAAATTTTCATCAGTGCCTCCTTCTCGAAACGGATCCCATATTACCCGGTTGACTGACGAGTCAATCGGCCGCAGTGCTGGCAGCGACCGATCGCCCCGATGCAACGATTTTCCATCGGCTTGCGCGCTTAGCGGTTTCCGCCGTAGGTGCGGCCGCACCGCGAGGCGCTGCCGGCGGGCGTGCTTGCGGAGGAGACCACTAGGACCGTACGGCGCGGCGAATGAAGTCGACCGCCTGCTGAGACGACGCGCCGGGAGTGAACACCTCGGCCACCCCGAGTGACTTCAGCTCCTCGACATCATCGGAGGGAATCGTCCCCCCGACCGTCACGACGACGTCGTCGATTCCCTGCTCGGCCAGCAGCTCCATGACCTTCGGCACCAGCGTCATGTGCGCTCCGGAGAGAATCGACAGTCCGACGGCGTCGGCGTCTTCCTGGATGACCGTCTCCACGATCTGCGCGGGCGTCTGGTGCAGACCGGTGTAGATCACCTCCATCCCAGCATCGCGTAACGCGCGAGCGATGATCTTCGCGCCGCGATCATGCCCGTCAAGTCCGGGCTTCGCAACTACGACGCGAATCTTCTTCTCGGAGGAGGTGGCCATCGGGAATCCGCCAGGCGGGTCAGGACGACAGTGCCGCGCCTGCGGGCGCCGGGATTGTAGAGGGACCGCTAGAAGGCCGGCGTTTCGGTATAGGTACCGAACACGGCTTGGAGCGCCTGCACCATCTCGCCCTCAGTCGCGTCGGCGCGCGCGGCTTGGACCAGATGGGGCATCAGGTTGGCCCGCGGATCTCGCGCGGCGTTCTCCAGCGTGCCGAGCGCAGCGGCGACGGCAGTGCCATCCCGGCGCTGGCGTACCTCGCGTACGCGCTGGATCTGCTGGGGCTCGAAGGCGGGATCGATCCGCAGCAGATTGGTGTCCCCGTCGTCGCCCTCCGTGTACGCGTTGACGCCGACGACCTTCCGGGTGCCGGCCTCAACCTCCAGCTGATATTGGAACGCCGCATCGGCTATCTCCCGCTGGGGATATCCGCGCTTGACCGCCTCGACCATGCCGCCCTGCTCGTCGATCTTGCGGAAGTAGGAGTACGCCTGTTCCTCCATCCGGTCGGTCAGCGCCTCGACGAAGTAGGAGCCCCCGAGCGGGTCGATCGTGTTCGTGACACCGGTCTCCTCGGCGATGATCTGCTGCGTGCGCAAGGCGACGCGCACCGCCTGCTCGGTTGGCAACGCGAGCGCCTCGTCAAACGAGTTGGTGTGCAGCGACTGCGTCCCCCCGAGGACCCCGGCTAGCGCCTCGATCGCCGTCCGCACGACATTGTTCAGCGGCTGTTGGGCGGTCAGCGAGACACCGGCGGTCTGGGTGTGGAACCGCATCAGCATCGAGCGCTCGTCCTGCGCGCCGAAGGTGTCACGCAGCTCGCGCGCCCAAATCCGACGCGCCGCCCGGTACTTGGCGATCTCCTCGAAGA
>CAXMLR010000618.1:0-3352 GCA_964194275.1 uncultured Solirubrobacterales bacterium | reverse complement strand
CTCTATCACGAACTCAGAAACACCGCAGGTAGCGGCGACCCTCGCGCTGACGGCTGATGAAGCCGCCGGCGACGAGGTCCGCGACGATCCGCTGCGCGGCGCGTTCGGTGATCCCGACGCGATCACCGATGTCGCGAAGACGAATGTTGGGATCCCCGGCAACGCAGACCAGTACCTGAGCATGATTGCTCAGCAACGCTCCCGGAATCGCCACTTCCACCACCGGCCTTACTCTCGAGACTTTCTGGGCAAGCTCTGAGCGGCTTGCGTTATCGCAACGTTATCGCAACACGTCCCTCGAACGACTAACGGAAGCGTAAAAATCGTCACCTGACAGGCATCCTCGGTCCGGGGCGTAGAAACGGTTCACCGGGCACAGAGTGCTTGTTGCGGAGACGCGGTCGGGCGCCTCGGTCGACTCGCGATCGGCTCAGTCGACCGTCAGGTCCGCGCGGATGCTCTTGACCGCGTCAGTCGCGATCGTCGCCGAGCTGAGGGTCGGGAGTGCCATCCGTGCTGACGCCGGCCAGCGCGTCGTAGAACGCCGCCTCCTCGACGCTCAGCCTACGCGCCGCTCCGAACGCCTCGGATGCCATCTCCAACGGCTCCGCATTCCGACAAAACCCGGCTGAGCAGGACTTCCTCCAGTCGGGGAGACAGGATTTGAACGCCGCCGCCACAGGCGTTTCGGGCGGGTGTGTGCGGATTCGTGGGCGGTTTCACGCGATCTAGTCCCCGACGACGCGCAGCTGGCGCACGTTGTCGGTCCGCTCGAACGCCTGGCGGATCTTCGCGAGACGGCGCTTGCGATCCGGGTGACCGTAGAGCTGCTCGACGAGAATGCCTCCATCCTTGTGGCCGAGCTGCTCGGCGATGATCGCCGAGTCGAGCTCGAGCACATTGAGCGCGTACCAGCCGAAGTAGGGGCGGGTGGCGAGATACAGCGCCACGTTGCCGAGGCCCGCGGCGGCGCGCACCCGGTTCCAGTGGTGCGTGCGGCTACTGGCGGTGTAGTGCGTGTTGCGGATGGTTGTGAACACGAACGGGCCATCGCTGTCGCGCTTGGCGGCCACCAGCGTCTCGCGAGCGTGTCCGACGAGAGCGGCGGTATACGGTCCGTACTTCGGTGTCGTGAACGAGCGCGTCTTCGCGTTCCATTGGATCGTGACGTCGATCTCGCCATCGGCCCATCGGATCTGCGGCCACTGCAACGCGTCGAGTTCGCTCGGACGAATGCCGGTGAAACAGGCCGTCTCGAGCCACGCGGCAAACGACGGCGGCGTCAACTCCCGTGCGTGATCAATCAGCGACCACATCGCCTCCTCGCTCGGCGGCTGGCGATGACGGTTGCCCGCGGTTCGCGAGATGCCGAGCCCGGCGAACGGGTTGACGCCTATCAGGCGACCCGCCTTCGCCGAAGCAGCGTCGTTGAACATGGCCCGCAGCGCCGGGACAGTGCCGTTGCGCTTGCCACCGGCGAGCCATTCTGCGACAACCTCGTCGCTCACCTGGTCGAGTCGCAGCGCGCCGTGAATCTCGACAAAGGCGCGGATGCGTTCGGCGTTATGCAGGTTCGTAGACTCCTTGGGCCTGGAGAACAGTGAGTCTGCCGGCGGCCGGTTCGCGAACTCGACGACCGTCACGCCGGCTCGGCGCTGATGCAGACGCTTGCGCGCGTCCTCGCGTGCAGCTTTCGCCTCGGCCTTCGTGCGATACGACGTGCCCTTCGGCTGGCCAAGGACGACCGGCACGCTGAGATTGCGGCCCTGGTGGTAGACCTGCGCCCGCCAACGACCGGATGGAAGCTTGGAAAGACTCATAACGCGCTCCGTCCTCGGGTTTGCGCCCAAGCTAGCGCGCATGACGGAAGGAATCTACGGGCTCGCATCCCCCACGTCTCGCTCGGCATCCCCTCGCGGACAAAGCGGTCGATCGTCGCCACACTCACGGCCATGATGCGCGCCAGCTCAGCGCGCGACACATAGCGCTCACCGCGTGGGACGAGCGTCTCCGTAGGTCGCGGGCTTGCAATCATGGCGCCCGCGACCCCGTCCATGTCACATCCCTCGCGTGATGCCGCCGCGCTGGACTCCCGCCCGGCGACGGAGCGTTTGCCAGTCTGGCTCGACGGGGATCTGCGAGTACTGCCGTCGAAGCCACTCGGCGAATAGGGGGTCGGTGAGCGTCACGCGCTCGTCGCGCATCTGTGCGACGCCCGAGGTCTTGATGCCCTGCAGCGCGCGTTGGGCCGCCCCGGGGCCCGCGAGCCCGGTCGCGCGCTGCGCACGTGTGCCCTGCGGCGCGATCTCGTTCGCGATCGCTACCGCTACTCGGCGCTCATTGCTGTGCAGGCCGTTCCAGCGCACCTGCAACTCGGGCGCGCATCGACGCAGTGCCAGTTCGACCGCCAGCCGGGCACTGGCCACGTTCGCGCGCTCGCCTGAGGCGGTCAACTCCCACAACTGCCACGCGAGCAGACTTGTTCGCTGCGGGTGCCCGGCCCCGACGCCCGCGATCAACCCCGCCGCCTCGCCCGCGTCCCGTCCACCACCCGCAAACCGTCGCGAGATGTCATCCGCAAACAGCTCCGGATCAACCGCGCCGACAGTTACAACCGATGCCCCCGCCGGCCACGCCGATGCCTGGGCTGCTTTCAATCGCTCCGGTCCAAGCGGGCCAACGAACCCGTAGCCGATCCGTCCGGCGTCATCCGCGCAAGCCGCCCTTATCAACTCGAGCACGGTCGGAACCGCAACCGCGTCTTGAAAATCGTCGAAGCAGATCGCGGCGCGAAAGTCGGCCGCCGAGACGACATCCCCGGCAATCCGGAGCAGTGCTTGGACGCGCTCCTCTGACCTGGACGTGCCCGCGGTCGTGGAGAAACGAAGCGAAAGCGCCTCGAGCCGTTCAACCAGGACGCCTTCGACAGAGTCTCCAGCCCGGGCGTGCGCGAACGCCTTCTCGAGCCGACGGGTGAAGTCATCGACGGTCAGCACCCCAGCGCAGTCGACACGTATGCCCAAGCCATCGTCCTGAGCGGCGATGTTGGCCAATGCGCCGTTGACGAGACTCGTCCTGCCATGGGCATGCTGGCCCTCGACGACCGCTTCGCCACCAGATCGCAGTGCGGCCAGCAGCTCCCCAAGTTCCGTTTCCCTCCCGACCAAGGCCGCAACGTCTGAGACGGGTTGGTCGAAGAGGAACGGATTCTCGGAGTGTGCGCTCGGCCTTTCTACCCCCATGCCGGTACTGTAACACCGCTGTCAGCGTAGGACAACCGCCAGTTCAGCGGTGACCCATCAGCGTCCTCCGGGTCGCTGGCTTAGCTACTTGCTGCGGAAAAACTTTTGAG
>CAXMLR010000617.1:0-5333 GCA_964194275.1 uncultured Solirubrobacterales bacterium | reverse complement strand
GGCCTACGGCGGCGCCTACGACGTCATGGGGTCTAAGCACCTCGCGGCGGACATGAACTTCGCGTGGCCGACAGCCGAGGTCGCCGTGATGGGTCCTGAGGGGGCGGTCAACATCATCTATCGCCGGGATATCCAGGCTTCGCCCACCCCGGACATGCGTCGCGCCAAGCTGATCGAGGACTACCGGGCTCATTTCGCCAATCCGTACGCGGCCGCCGAGCGTGGGTACATCGACGACGTGATCGTCCCGCACGAGACGCGGCCGAAGATCATCACCGCGCTTGAGACCCTGCAGACCAAGCGCGAGCCCGGTCCCAGGCGCAAGCACGGGAACATCCCGCTGTAGGACCGCCGCGGCCCCCGGGTTGGTCCCGCCTAGAAGCGAACGATCTGAGCCTGCACGCGGCCCTCGCGCCAGGCCTGCAGCGCCGCGCCGGCCACGGCCAGATCCTGGATCGCCAAGCCGGTGGAGTCGAACAGGGTGACGGCGTCCGGGCCGGGGCGCCCGGTCGCCGCTCCGGCGAGCACCGCGCCGAGCTCCGTCACCTGCTCACGGACCACCAGCCCCGCCGCCACCGCCCCCATCAGCTCGCCCCCGTGCGCGGCCTGCTCCCACTCGTCGCAGAACAGTGAGCATGAGGCGACGGCGCGGACCGTCGCCTCGGCCTTGCCCGGCCCGTCCGCTCCGAGCATGTTGAGGTGCAGCCCCGGTCGAAGCTCGCCGGCGTCGATCACGACCTCGGCCCCCGGGGTCACGCAAGTGACGATCTCGCAGGCGAGCGCGTCGCTGCGCGCGCCGGAACTCCAGCCGAGCTCGGCGGCCAATGCCGCGGCGGCTTGCTCACGCGGGTCGTGACAGACGCCCGGTCCGTAGCCCGCGGCGGCCAGACAACGGGCGGTCCAGACGCCATGCAGTCCGCAGCCGATGATGCCGACGCTCGTCGCGCCCTCCCGGGCCAGAGCGGTGGTGGCGACGGCGGCGACCGCGCCAGTGCGCAAGGCGGTCACCGAGCGGGCGTCGAGCAGCATCACGGGCTCACCGGTGTGCGCGTCGGACAGGCAGACGATTCCGGTGACGGTCGGGAGCCCGCGCGCGGGGTTGCCCGGGAACGAGGTGATCCATTTGAGCAGGGCGAGGCCGTCGCCGAGCGCGGGCATAGCCCGGAAGTCTCCGAACGGCGAACTGTCCAGATAGATCTTCGCCGGCATGGTCCACTCGCGGCGATGGAGCGCCAGCAGCGCATCCCTGACGTACTCGATCGCCAAGGCCGGCGGGACCGCGGCGAGGACGGCGTCGTGTTCGAGAACCGGCAGCTCAGGCACCGCTGGCGCACGATACCCTGACCATCGCGATGAACCGCCGGCCGCAGCTCACGATCGTCGCGCCAGATGCTTCGGCTGAGGAGGCCGCCGCCGTCGTCGCGGCCGTGGAACGGTTCATGCGTGCCACCGCGCCGCCGGCTGTGCCGCCGGTTCCAGCGCGCGATCAGTGGCAGCAGGCTGCGCTTCACGAAGGCGTCTCGCGTGAGCCTCAGCAGCCGCTACCGTGGCTCTGATCTTGCGCCTGGCCTGAGCTCGAGCCCCCGAATCTCCTGCACCCGGACTGAAACTGCCATATCCAGATAGGGTTTTGGTACATTCAGTGGTGATTCCGCCGACGGCTACCAAGAGGGATACCGATGGAGCCTGCATCGCTTGACAGCACGAAGACGAAGTCTCCTCGCAGCGGTTCGCTGGAGAACCCCGAGGTGCTCGAGAACGTGCCCGGGCACGTGATCCCGATCCTCGAGCGCGAATTCGACGACTTTGATACGGAGTCGACCCGGTATTTGAAGGGGGAGCTCCGGGAGGACGACTTCATCAAGTTCCGGCTCAAGCAGGGTGTCTACGGACAGCGCCAGCCGGATGTGCAGATGATCCGGGTCAAGCTGCCGATGGGCGGTGTCACCCCGGAGCAGCTGGATGCATTCGCGGCCGGGATCGAGCGCTACGTCCCGCTGCGCAGGGGTCACATCACGACGCGCCAGAACATCCAGATGCACCACGTCCCGCTGCCCGACGCGGCCAAGCTGATCCGGGAGCTCAGTGACACTGGCCTCTCGAGCCGTGAAGGCTGCGGTAACACGATGCGCAACGTCACCGGCGATCCGCGCGCGGGCACGCTTCCGGGCGAGCTATTCGACATCACCCCTTATGCGGGTGCCTACGTGCGCTACTTCGTCCGTCATCCCACGACGCAGGCGATGCCGCGCAAGGTCAAGACCGCGTTCACCGCCAACGACGACGACAACGCGATCACCGGCATCCACGACATGGCCTTCATCCCGCGCGAGCGCGACGGCGTGCGGGGCGTCGAGGTCAAGGTCGGCGGAGGTACCTCGATCATGCCGCGCATCGCTCCCACGTTGTACGAGTTCGTGCAGCTCGACAATGGTGACTACTTGAAGGTGACCGAGGCCTGCATGCGGATCTTCGACCGCCAGGACTTCCTGCGCGTCAACCGCGCCCGCGCTCGGATCAAGGTGCTGATCGACAAGATCGGTATCGACGCCTTCCGTGAGCAGGTCGAGGAGGAGCTGCAGGGCGACTGGGTCGCTGACCGCGACTTCTCACTCGACGGGATCATGTACGAGCTCGACGAGCAGGCCAACGTGCCGGCCAAGGCTGAGCGGTACGCAGCTCCCAACGGGGACCTACGCGAGTACGACCGTTTCGTGGCCACCAACGTCCAAGCGCAGAGCCAAGCGGGTTTCGCGACCGTCGAGGTCAAGGTCCGTCGCGGCGACCTGACCCCCGAGCAGCTACGGGGCCTCGCTCAGATCATGCGTGAGTACACCGGCGGCGCCGCCCGCACGACTGTGCATCAGAACCTGGTGCTCCGCTGGGTCCGCGACGACGCGCTCTACGAGGTCTGGAGTCGTCTCGGCGAGCTCGGCTTGGGCGAAGCCGGCGCCGACGAGATCACCGACGTGGTCAGCTGCCCCGGCACCGACTCGTGCAAGCTCGGGATCACCAGTTCGATGGGCCTGAACCAGGCAATCCAGGATCGCCTCGTCCAGATGCAGATCGACGATGAGCTGACGCGGCAGATCCACATCAAGATGAGCGGCTGCCCGAATGGCTGCAGCCAGCACCACATCGCCAACATCGGCTTCTACGGAGCGTCGATCAAGGTTGCAGGGCACACGATCCCCGCCTACATCCCACACCTCGGCGGCTCCTACGGAGGCGGCGGTGTTCAGTACGGGCAGCGGCTGAAGGCCCGCCTGCCGGCCAAGCGGGTTCCGGACGCGATCGAGCGGTGGGTCCGCTACTACGAGTCCGAGCGGGCTGAGGACGAATCGTTCAATGCCTTCGTGGAGCGGGTCGGCACCCAGGAGTTCGAGGCCCGCGTCAAGGATCTGGCGATGCCCGTCGAATTCAGCCTGGAGAACATGAGCTACTTCATCGACTGGACGAAGAACGCGCCGTTCGAGGTCGTCCGTGGTGAGGGCGAGTGCGCCGTCTAGCCTCTTTTGGGTCATGAGCGTCGCTGCCTCGGATCTCGAGCAATCCACCACGCAGGAGGTGCTCGCCTACGCGGTTGAGCACTTTCACCCCCGGCTAACCATGGCCTGCTCGTTTCAGAAGGAGGAATCGGTTCTCGTGCACCTGCTGAGCGAGATCGAGCCGACGGCGCGGATCTTCACCATCGACACCGGGGTGCTGTTCGCAGAGACGCTCCAGACCTGGAAGCGCTTCGAGGACCGGTTCGGCATGAACATCGAAGTGCTCGACGCGCACAGCCCGGATGAGCCATGGACGGTCACGCGGTGCTGCAGCGCCGCCAAGGTCGACGCGCTGGAGCGGGCGCTCTCGGACGTGGACGCGTGGATCACCGGCATCCGGCGCGAGCAGGCGCCGACACGCGCGGCGGCTCCGAAGCTCGAGCGCGACGAGCGACGAGGGATCTGGAAGTTCAACCCGCTCGCCGACTGGACCGAGAAGGACATCTGGCGTTACATCTTCGAGCACGAGCTCCCCTATCACCAGCTCCACGATCGCGGCTATTCGTCGGTCGGCTGCGAGCCCTGCACGCAACCCGGGGAAGGCCGCGAGGGCCGTTGGTCGGGCCAGGACAAGACCGAATGCGGGATCCACGTCGAAGCGAGCGAGGGCACGGCATGAACCCGTTCACCTACGAGCTCTCACATCTGGAGACGCTCGAGGCCGAGTCGATCCACATCTTCCGCGAGGTCGCCGCGGAGTTCGAGCGGCCCGTCCTGTTGTTCAGCGGCGGCAAGGACTCGATCGTGCTCATGCGGCTGGCCGAAAAGGCATTTCGCCCCGGGCGCTTTCCCTTCCCAATCATGCACGTGGACACCGGGCACAACTTTCCCGAGGTCATCGAGTTCCGCGACCGGCTCGTCAATCAGCTCGACGAACGGTTGATCGTGGTCAACGTTCAGGACTCGATCGACCAGGGCCGCGTTGCCGAGGAGACAGGCCCGCGCGCGTCACGCAACCGGCTGCAGACCACGACATTGCTCGACGCAATCGAGCAGCATGGCTTCGATGCCGCCTTCGGGGGCGCCCGGCGAGATGAGGAGCGCGCCCGGGCCAAGGAACGCATGTTCTCGTTCCGGGACGACTTCGGTCAGTGGGATCCCAAGCGCCAGCGCCCTGAGCTGTGGTCGCTGTTCAACGGCAAGATCCGCAAGGGCGAGCACGTGCGCGTGTTCCCGATCTCCAACTGGACCGAGCTCGATGTGTGGCAGTACATCGCTCAGGAGGGGCTCGAGGTCCCGCCGATCTACTTCGCCCACACGCGCGAAGTGTTCAAGCGCGACGGCATGCTCTACGCATCCAACCCCCACATGCAATTGATCGACGGCGAGGAGATCTTCGAGGAGTCGGTTCGCTACCGTACCGTCGGCGACATGACCTGCACCGGCGCCGTTCGCTCACGGGCCAACACGCTCGAGGAAGTCGTGACTGAGATTGCCGCCACGCGCATCACCGAGCGCGGCGAGACCCGCGCCGACGATCGCGTCACCGAGGCGGCCATGGAAGACCGCAAGCGCGAAGGCTATTTCTAGTCTCGTGGCCCCCGGCGCGGCAACCAACGGGCACGCTCTCCGTACCCGCACCAGCGAGCTGCTACGCATCGCGACCTCGGGTTCGGTCGACGACGGCAAGTCGACTCTGATCGGACGTTTGCTGCATGACTCCAAGTCGATCCTTGAGGATCAGCTCGCGCACGTCGTCGAGACCTCCGAGCGGCGCGGCGACGGCTACGTGAACCTCGCCTTGCTCACCGACGGCCTGCGCGCCGAGCGCGAGCAGGGCATCAC
>CAXMLR010000616.1:0-2938 GCA_964194275.1 uncultured Solirubrobacterales bacterium | reverse complement strand
GATTACGAACAAGCAGCGGCGGGCGCCCGGCGGGTCGAGGCGATCGCGGCGCGCGTCGGCGATCGCGACTTGGTCGTCCTTGCCCGCGCGATGCAGGGATTCGTCGAGATGCACACGGGTGACATCGTCGGGGGAATGCGTCTGCTCGATGAGGCGTTGGCGACGGCCGCCGCGGGCGAGCTGGGCCTGTTCGCGACTGCGGAGGTGTTCTGCGAGATGGTGGTGTCGAGCCTCGACGTCGCCGATTACGAGCGGGCCGCTGAGTGGCTGGAGGAGGCGGAGCGATCGGACCGGATCGTCTGCTTCCCGGGTTGTTGCCGTGTGCACCGCACGACTGTGCTGCGCCATCGAGGCGAGTGGGATGAAGCCCGTCGCTCGGCCACGCAGGCCCGGGCGGAGGTGGCGGGCGTCGAAGCGACCCACGAAGGAATGGTGCTCACGGAGATGGGTGAGCTCCATCGTTACAAGGGTGAACTCGCGCTGGCGGAGAGGGCATTCGGTCAGGCATATGAGAAGGGATGGACCCCGCAGCCTGGCCTCGCGCTCGTTCTTCTAGCCAAACACGACACGAGCGGCGCGGCACAGATGATTGGGCGATCGGTCGAGCACTCAGCACAGGAACTGGCGTCTTTGGTGTCCTTGCTGCCAGCGCAATGTGAGATCGCGATCGCGGCTGGCGACGCCGCCGGCGCCGAGGCGGCAGCCCAGAGGCTTATCGAGGTGGCGTCTACCTTGGGGACGAGCGCCGCGGTTGCCGCTGCCGCGTGCGTCAACGGGCTGCTCTTGCAGCAGCGGGGCGACTTGGCCGGGGCGGCTCAAGAGCTGGAGCGTGGCGTACGCGCGTGGCACGAGGCGCATGATCCCTACGAAGCAGCGCGAGCGAGGCTGCGGCTGGCGACGGTGTTCGAGGCGCTCGGCGACGCGCCGTCGGCCAAGCTCGAGCTGGCCACGGCGCGGACTGCGTTCGAAAAGCTGGGCGCGACGCCTGCGGCGACCGAGGCGGCTCGGAGACTCGGCGAGGATCAGCCAGTCCATGCGACCTGCACATTCATGTTCACCGACATCGTAAACTCGACCGAGCTGCTGACGACGATCGGTGACGACGCGTGGCATGGCGTCCATCACTGGCACGACCGGACCGCGACCGCCATCTTCACCGAGCATCACGGAAGAATCATCAAAGACACAGGGGACGGCTTCTTCGTCGCCTTCGACGAGACCTCGATGGCCGTCGACTGCGCCATCGCGCTGCAGCGTGCACTCGAAACGCACCGGCGCGCTGAGGGGTTTGCGCCGGCGGTGCGGATCGGGCTCCACGTCGGTTCCGCCGTTCTGACCGGCGCCGACTATCTCGGACGCGACGTGGTTATCGCGGCGCGCATCGGAGCCCTCGCTAGCTCCGACGAAATCCGGATCAGCGGTGACGTTGCCGACCAATTGGAGGACCACGTCCGCGTCACACAACGGCAGACCCGAACACTCAAAGGCATACCCGCGCCGGTCGAGGTCGCCATTGTCGACTGGCGATAACGCTCGGTAACTCCCGACGACACTGCCCCAGAACATTCACCAGAGGGCGCCGAAGGCGAGTGCCATTAAACGCCGTGATCCGGTCACGCGCCGATGATTGCCGCTCGCCGTGATTCGACCCGCTCCCGGTGGTTAGCCTTGCGGGCCACGCCGCGATCGCCCCTGCACGACTCGCCCTTCCGAGCGCCGCATTTGGGGCATGGGACGCGCCGGACCTCGGCACTCGTAGTGGCGTTGACGGCGTTGGAAGCCCGGACCATGTCCAGATGGTATCGACGAGCGCAAAGCATCACCGCTGGCGGCAGGTGTTGCGTTCGACCTGGCTTCGAGGGTGGGGTGCCAGTTCCCCGGTCCTTGCTGAGCGGTCGGGAACCTCTTACCGGTGCCCGACTGGCAGGCCGTGCCAGCTGTCCACGGTGGCCACCCCGAGTGTCGGCCAGATGGGTGCTCGATCGTGTGTGCGGCAGAGGATGAGGGTAGCGACACCGACGACGACGATCTTGGCCGGCAAACCGAGAGAGGGGCGCAATGGTGACGCTGCCTAGGTCCCCGTCCAACGTCCCGACCGGTCACGGAACGCCTCCAGCAGGTCGCGGGTGAGCCACGGCGTGAGCCCGACGGACTCGTCTACGACTTCGTCGGGCATGCCTATCCGCATACCCCCAGGTGTCCAGGCGGGGGTCACGGTGCTTACCACGAGCGCATACCCGTCCGGCTCGAGCAGCCGCAACCCTTTCCAACTACCACCCGGAGCGACAACGACCGGGACCTGGCCCTCGTCCAACCTGCCGAGCACGTGACGCTGTGGCAGTCCAGCGGTGGGCACGATCACGTACTCGACCGGGCCGCCCTCCACGAGCACCTGAATGTCGTCACCCTCCAGCCAATGCCAGAGGTTGACGGGCCGCTCCGGCGACAAGAGGTAGTAGATGGTGTTGCTGGCCGACAGATCGTGGCCCCCCTTCGCCGTGACGGTGACCGCCGACCGGGTGATCGCTGTCCACCATCCCGATTCGCCCGGCAGGACCTCCAGACCAAGCCGCTCGATCAACTCCGTCGAGCGGCGCTGCGCCGCAGACGCGCCCATCCCGGCAACGCTACCAAGCCTCTACGGAGCCACTCCGTCCTTGGCGATCGGCGCCCTCAACCCCGCGTCGTGCCGCGCCAGAACGTGCGGCCTAACGGCGAGGGGGAACCAAGCAAAGCCTGGCGTCACGGCGCATCGATGCCCCAGAACAGGTGTCCCGATATCCCAACGCCCAACTGTTCCTGACCGCCGGCTCGATGACCGTTCTCTCCAGAGCACTCGGCGCCCCTGCTCACTCTCGCGAGCGTCACCGAAGATCCGATCTGAGCGACTGGGCGTTCGCTCCGCTCGCCGGAGAAATAGTCAAGACCTGTGGATCGG
>CAXMLR010000615.1:0-2527 GCA_964194275.1 uncultured Solirubrobacterales bacterium | reverse complement strand
CCAGCCGATGACCATGGAGGGAGGGATCGTGCGCCTGGTCGACCGGATCGCCTACATCAACCACGACATCGACGACGGCCTGCGCGCGGGGGTGATCGCGGCGGAAGACCTTCCCGCGGGGCCGATCGAGATCCTCGGAGGGACGGGACCGCGACGGATCGACGCCCTGGTGCACGATCTCGTCGAGCACTCACAGCCGGCGGGCGCCATCGTCCAGAGCGAGCGCGTCGGCAGCGCGATGGCCGAGCTGCGCCGGTTCATGTTCGAGCGGGTCTATCTCGGCCCCGAGGCGACCCGAGAGGGGAAGAAGATCGGCATCGTCATCCGCGCCCTGTTCGATCACCTGTGCACTCATCCGGAGGAGATTCCGGCGTCGATTCCCGAGGGCGACCTCGCGCGGCGTGTCACGGATTACCTCGCCGGGATGACTGACCGCTTCGCCGTCAAGGCGTTCCGGGCGCTCACCGTCCCCGTCTCCTTCGCCCCGTGACCCGCTACAGCGCCGACTCGCGCGATCGCGTGCTCGACGCGGTCGACATGCTCGCTCTGGTGTCCACCCGCGTCGACCTGCGCCGGGCGGGGGTCGACAGCTACTTCGGAAATTGTCCGTTCCACGACGAGCGCACCGGGTCCTTCCACGTGCGACCGGACCAGAAGCACTACTACTGTTTTGGTTGCCATGTCCACGGAGATCCGTTCGCGTTCGTGATGGAAACCGAGGGTCTGGACTTCAAGGGCGCGCTCGAGTCGCTGGGAGATCGCTTTGGGGTCCGGTTGGAGACAGAGGACGAGGACCCGGTGGCGGCGTCAAAGCGCGCTCGTCGCGAGCGGCTGTACGGGCTCCTAGGACGAGCCTCGACCTACTATGCCCGATCGTTGTGGGAGGCCCAGGAGGCCCAGCCGGCCCGTGAGTATCTACTCGGCCGGGGCCTGACCGAGGAGACGCTGCGTGAGTTTCGCGTGGGCTACGCCCCGAGCGCGTGGGACCGCATCCTGCGCGCGTCGCGCAGCAGCGGGTTCAGCGACGAGGAATTGCTGGCCGCCGGGTTGGTGCAGCGCTCGAAGGCTCGCCAAGGCCAGGTCTACGACCGCTTCCGAGAGCGGATCATGTTCCCCTCCGCGGACTCCCGTGGGCGCGTGCGCGGCTTCGGCGCCCGGGCGATGCGTGAGAACCAGCGGCCGAAGTATCTCAACACCTCCGACGGTGAGCTCTACCACAAGCGCAGCCAGCTGTTCGGGATCGACCTTGCCCGGTCCTCGGCCGCACGTGTGGGGCAGATGATCCTCGTCGAGGGGTACACCGACGTGCTCGCTTTGCATCAGGCGGGACTTCGCAATGCGGTAGGGATCATGGGCACCGCGTTGACCGAGGAGCAGGTCCGGGAGCTCGAACGCGTTGTTCAGGTACTCGTGCTGTGCCTGGACGCTGACCGCGCCGGCCAGGAGGCGATGCTGCGGGCGGCCCGGTTGGCGGCGGGCAGCAAGCTGGAGCTGCGGGTTGTGCCGCTGCCCGAGGGGACCGATCCGGCCGAGCTGGTCGAGCGTGAAGGAGCCGATGCGCTGCGGACGCTAGTCGAGGCCTCGGTTCCGTTCGTGGTCTTCCACGTCGAGCGCATCCTCGAGCGGGCCGATCTGGGTAGTGCCGAGGGGAAGGACCGTGCCCTCGACGAGCTCCGTCCGGTGCTGGCCGAGGTCCCGGTCAGCGTGCTGCGCGACGAGCTGGCCCGGCAGGTGGCGGGGCGCCTCGAGCTGAGCGAAGGCCGGTTGTCTTCGCTGCTCGATGGGGTTCCGGTTCCGGCGCGCAATCCCGCGGGAGCGGGGGGGACGCCCGAGCGGACTCCGGAGGCGCCCGCGCTCGACCAGAGCCTGCGCGCCGAACGGGACTTCCTGGCGCTGTGCATCGCGCTGCCCAAAGCCGGGGCCACGATGCTGGCCTCGATCGACCCCGATGAGCTCCTGACCAGTGAGGTCTTGCGCCGCGCCGCCCGGCATCTCCAACAGCGCGTCGAGGCACCTCTGTCCGACCTGCCGCCCGACGACGATGACCTGGCTCGGTCGCTCGCCGATCTCGTCGCCCGAGCTGGCCGTGGCCGGGGCCCCAGCCCCGAGCGCCTCGAACACGCGCGGCTAGTGCTCGAGCGCGCCCGGCTAGACCGCGCCATCGCACGCGGCCGGGCCCGAGGCGGGGCGGGCATCAACGAGCTGGCCCACGCCCGGGAACGGATCCTGCAGCGGATTCACGAGGTGGTCTCCCGGCTCGAAGGCGCCCTGTGAGCGCCTGGCCGGCCCGCGCGGCGCCAGGATGATCTGTCCGGAGCGGCTACGAACATATGTGCGTCACGAGTCGAGAGACTGGGAGTTTCAAGGTGGTGCCGACCGGGACACCATCAACAGCCGGCGACTGGAGAGGCTTGTCGAGCGGAGTGATCTCGCTCCCGATACAGTGGGCGACGGGTTCGCTGAACCCTTGATCCGGGGTAGCTCAACCGGCAGAGCGAACGGCTGTTAACCTGTCTCTTATACACAT
>CAXMLR010000614.1:0-3852 GCA_964194275.1 uncultured Solirubrobacterales bacterium | reverse complement strand
CCCCGCGCGCGGACGCTGCTCGTCGGCTACCCCGCCGTGTTGCCCCTCAGCGGCCCGGGCTGCTGGCCGACCGTGCCGCTGAGCTCCGGCGACGTGTCCTGGTTCAGATCGCTGCTGGTCCGGATCAACACGGTGCTCGCAGCGCAGGCCAAGGCCAACGGCGCCGAGTACGTCGACACCTATACCGGGAGCGAAGGTCACGATGTCTGCACGCTGCCCGGCACCCGCTGGTTTGAGGGCCTCGCGCCCACGGCGCCGGCCTTTCCGCTGCACCCGAACGCACTCGGCGAGGCCAGCATGGCCCGCTCGGTGCTGAGCGTGCTGAGCCATCCCGCGCCGATCAGCGCGGTCAGCACTCCGAGCGCCCACAGCGCACCGCGACTGCGGATCACCGGGTGGCGGTTCCGCGCCGCCAGGCTGATCGTCCGCGGCACCATCCGCTCGTCCTACCGCGGCCGCGTCCTGGTCAGCTTCGTCGCCGGCGCGGAGCGCAGGATAGCGGCGCGGGCCAGCGTGAGGGTCAGCCATGGCCTTTGGCGCGTGACGCTGAAGTTGCCCGATCATGGTCGCGCCATTCCCCGCGGCAGGGTCACGGCGAGCAGCCGGGCTCAGAACGGCCTGCGCAGCGGGATCGCTCGAGCGCGAACCCGCGCGATGTAGTCAGGGTCGGAGGCTTATCCGAGGCTCGGGATCGTCTGCCCGAGCGTGCCTGCGACAAGGAAGTGACGGTGGCCGGAGGGCGCGACCCCGCGCTCCAGGAGCGCGTCCAGCGCCGCCAGACCGGTCTGGATGACCAGCTGGGTCGAGCTGCCCTCGCCGCCGTGGCCGGCGAACGGTGAGTCGTGCGGAATCGGGAGCAGCCCGTCGAGCGTCGTGCCCGATTCGGTTCCCGGCGTCTTCGTCGCCACCGAGTAGAAGTCCGTGGGGACACCGGCCAGGGCGAGCGCCGTCGTCATCTCCTGGCTCTGGTCATACGGGACCACGCCGTCGTCGATGCCGTGCACCAGCACCACGCCCTTGATCTGAGAGGCGGCGATCTGCCCGGCGTGCGTGACCACGGCCAGGTTCCGGTAGGCCGCAGGTTGCTGCGCGAAGGTGCCGCCGTTCTCCTGCTCGATCTCCGCCTTCGCCTGGCTCCCGGTGGCGTTACCGGCCTGAGCGACCAGCGTGGCCTCGAAGTACGTTTCGATCACGTTGGTCACGCCCTCGATGTCGAACCAGTAGTCGAACAGTCGCCGCCCGCCCGGCCGTCGGGCGCCAGCAGCCGCCATCAGCCCGGACGTGTTGCCGCCCATGCTGACGCCGTAGTCGACGATCGTCTTCGTGCGGAGCGACGGACACGCGTGAAGGAATGCCTGCGCGGCCGCGATGCCCGCTCGAGCGCCTTCGCGGACGCGCCAACCGTAGGTCGTGTCCCCGCCCGGGCCGAGGATCTTCTCGCCCGGGTAATACATGGCGACTCCGATCACGCCGTCGCGCCGGGCCACCCGGGCCATCTGCCCGAACCACTGGACCGGCGAGGCGGTGTGGCCGTGGGAGAAGATCACCAGCCCACGGGGCCGCCGCTTCGGGGCGACGTAAAATCCGGGATCGGGGGCACCGCCGACGTCGATCGACATCGCCTGCGGCGTGGTGGCATTACCCGTGCAGCTGAGCGCCGAAGCCGCCGCCGCGCTCGGTGAGCCGAGCAGCCCAAGCAGCACTGCCGCTATCAGGCATGCCCGCATCGTCCCCGCCATCCCCCGCTCCCGTGCCATGTGAACCCATTATGCCATCTTCCGGTGTACGCAAGGGCTGGTCGCAAGCCGAGCGGAAGCCGTTGTCCGCTTGTTTTCAGATTGCCGTCACCGCTCTACGGGTACGTAATCCCCCGCAAGTGTCTCAGCCAGACTCATCTGTGACCCGATGAGCCGCCCGTAGTCATGCGGGCGGCTGTGTGGCAGCGTCCGGGAGAGCTCGAGATCGAGGAGCGATCCGATCCCGAGGCCGGCCCCGACGAGATCGTCGTCCGCGTCGGTGCGTGCGGCATGTGCGGCACCGACGTCCACATCGCGCAAGGGGAGTTCCCCCCTACGCCGTACCCGATCGTGCCCGGCCACGAGTTCGCCGGCGAGGTCGTGAGTGTCGGCAGCGAGGTGGAGGACCTCGCAGTCGGCGCGCAGGTCGCGGTCGATCCCTCGCTGTTCTGCGGTCACTGCGACTTCTGCCGCGTACAGCGCGGAAATCTGTGTCGCAACTGGAATGCGATCGGCGACACCGTTGACGGCGCGTTCGCGGAACTGGTGAAGGCGCCGGCCCGCAATGCCTATGAGCTGCCGGAAGCGACCTCCGTGCGCACGGGAGCGCTGGTCGAGCCGCTGGCCTGCGCGGTCCACGGGATGCGGCGCCTCGCGCCCGAGACCGGCGACTCCGTGCTGGTGACCGGAGCCGGGACGATGGGTCTGCTGCTGCTCCAGCTGCTCCAGCAGGGCGGGGCGGCCAACGTCACGGTCGTCGATCGCAACGAGCGCCGGCTCGAGCTCGCGCGCTCGCTGGGGGCAACCCAGGTCGAGACCGAGGTTCAGGGGGCGGCGGCCGAGCATCCCGATGGCTTCGACATCGTCGTCGATGCCACCGGCGTCGCCCCGGTTGTGCAGCAGGGCCTCGCGGCCGTCCGCCGAGGCGGCAAGCTGATGATCTTCGGCGTCGCCCCCGAGGACGCCCGGGTCCAGATCTCGCCGTTTCGGATCTACAACGACGAGATCACGCTGGTCGGTTCGATGGCCGTGCTCTACACGTTCGTGCAGGCCATCGAGCTGATCCGCGGCGGCACCATCCAGACCGAGCCGCTTCTCACCCACACCTTCCCGCTCGCCGAGTTCGAGGACGCACTGGCGGCGATGCGAGCGGGCGTAGGGGTCAAAGTCCAGGTGCTCCCGAACTCGTGAGCGACGCCCTCGTCGGGATCGACGTTGGGACCTCGGGCGTCAAGGGGGTGGCGATCGACGAGAGCGGTGAAGTGCTGGCGGTGGCGGAAGCGAGCTACGCGCTGGCCACTCCGCGGGCCGGCTGGGCCGAGCAGGACCCTGAGGACTGGTGGGAAGCCAGCCGTTCGGTGCTCGACGAGCTGTGCGAAACCGCCGGGCGCCCCGCCGCGATCGGCCTGAGCGGACAGATGCACGGACTGGTGCCCCTCGATGACCACGATCGGGTTATCCGCCCCGCGATCCTGTGGAACGATCAACGCTCCGCGCGCGAGTGCGATGAGATCGAGCAGGGACTCGGCTTCGAGCGGCTGATCGAGCTGACCGGCAACCGCGCACTTGCCGGTTTCACCGCCCCCAAGCTGCTGTGGCTACGCCGCCACGAGCCGGAGTCGTTTGCCCGGATCGCTCGGATCGCCCTGCCCAAGGACTACGTGCGGCTGCGGCTCTGCGACGAGCACGCGACCGACGTCTCCGATGCCTCCGGCACGCTGTTGTTCGACGTGCGCAACCGGCGCTGGAGTGAGGAGGTGCTGTCCGCGCTGGAGCTCGATCCTGATTGGATGCCGCGCGCCCACGAGAGCCCAGAGCTGTCCGGTCGAACCGCTGCGGGAGTGCCCGTCGCGGCCGGCGGTGGGGACCAGGCAGCCGGCGCCGTGGGCGTCGGCGCCGATAGCCCCGGCCCCGCGTCCGTCGTGTTGGGAAGTTCAGGCGTGGTATTCGCCGCGCTGGAGAAATTCGCGGCCGACGGCCAGGGTCGAGTCCACGCCTTCTGTCATGCGGTGCCCGGCGGGTGGCACGTGATGGGCGTGATGCTCTCGGCGGCGGCGTCGCTGGCATGGTTCCGGGACGCGGCGGGCGGCGGGGCCGATTACGAGACGCTGCTCTC
>CAXMLR010000613.1:0-4305 GCA_964194275.1 uncultured Solirubrobacterales bacterium | reverse complement strand
ATTCCCCTGCCGTATCTACGAGGACATGGGAGCGCTCGACCTGGCCTCCGAAGCAGCCCAGCGCGCCGCCGAGCGCGGGCCAGCGGACGCCTCGGCCTGGGAGCGACTGGGCCGCCTGCGGCTGCGGCTGATGGACCGCGGTGGCGCGATCACCGCACTGGAGCGGGCCCGTCTGGTGGGTCCTTCCGTGGCGGGTCTCCTGGACCTCGCGCTGGCCTACCACCTGGCGGGAGACGTCGGCGCTGAGGTGTCCGCGGCGCACGGGGCGACGTTGATCGAGCCCGAGTCTCAGTCGGCCTGGTCCACCTACGCGCACGCGCTCGCCCGCACAGACCGCCTGCAGGAATGCATTGCGGCCTGCGACCGCGCCCTCGCCCTGGGCGAAGACGGCGAGGTCTCAGAACTCCTGGCGCGCGTTGAGGCGCTCCAGCCGCGAGAGCTGCCGCAGCGCAGCGCGGCGTAGTCGCCCGCTGGCAGCGCGGCGTAGTCGCCCGAGCCCCCGCTCAGGTTGGGGTTATGGAGTCCTCGCGTCCGCACACCGGGCACGCTTCCCCATCCAGCCCGCGCCCGCCGCACAGCGGACAATCCTCGGCCCGGTCGAGCACGCCGAGCAGCTCGCCCACGCGACACACCAGCAGGCGCTCCTCGTCGACCTCGACCCAAGCTCCCGCGGCAGCCGGGAACACGACGTGGTCGCCGGGCTTGACCGGCATCCGCACCCCCACGTGATCCCACCAGTCGAGGCCCGGGCCGACAGCAAGCACGATCCCGTGCTGCGGGGGCGGCTCGTCGCTTCCAGCAGGTACGAGCAGGCCGGAGCGCCGGACTCGGTCCGGGTCGAGTTCCTTGATCACGACAGGTCGGAGTTGGTTTCGCATGGTTTGTCCGCCAGTGATTCTAGGGTGGGCCGATGCGTCTGATCGTCGCCCGCTGCGAGGTGCGCTACTCCGGCCGCCTCACTGCGCTCCTGCCGCAGGCCCTGCGGCTGATCATCGTCAAGGCGGACGGGTCCGTCCTGGTCCACGCCGACGCGGGGGGCTACAAGCCTCTGAACTGGATGACGCCCCCGACGGTGATCGAGGAGATCGACACGCGAATGATCGTCCGCAAGCGTGCGGGCTCGAGCGAGGATCGGCTCGAGATCGAGATCGCCGAGGTCCTCTCCGATGTCTGTCACGACATGGGGCCTCCGGACGATGACGCCGCACTGGCCAAGGACGGGGTCGAGGCACACCTGCAGGAACTGCTGGCCGACCAGCCGCACTGGTGCGGCGAGGGCCTACGACTGGTGCGGCGTGAGTGGGCGACCGACATCGGACCGGTGGACCTGATGTGCCGCGACGGCGAGGACTGCTGGGTGGCGGTCGAGATCAAGCGGGTGGCGGGGATCGAGGCAGTCGAGCAGCTGACGCGGTACCTCGAGCGGATCCGCTGCGACCCGGCCTTCCGGTCCTGCCGCGGGGTGCTCGCCGCCCAGGCGATCAAGCCGCAGGCGCGGGTCCTGGCGCGGTCGCGCGGGATCGAATGCGTGGAGGTGGATCTGGCCGTGCTGCGCGGGGAGCGCGAGCCGGAGCTGAAGCTGTTCGCGGCATGACCGGTGAATCGGTTGTTCTCACCGAACGCCGGAACCGCGTCTTGGTCGTCAAGCTCAACCGCCCCGATCAGCGCAATGCCGTCAACGCCGCGCTCGCCAGCGGGATCGCCGCGGCACTCGACGAGCTCGACGGCGACGATCAGCTTTCGCTCGGCGTGCTCACCGGCGAAGGCAAGGGCTTCTGCGCCGGAATGGACCTGAAAGCGTTCGTCGCGGGAGAATCTCCCTATGCTGCCGACCGCGGCTTCGCCGGTATCACTCGCCGGGCCTCGATCAAGCCCCTGATCGCCGCGATCGAGGGATTCGCCGTCGCCGGCGGGCTGGAGGTCGCACTAGCCTGCGACCTGATCGTCGCCGCCCGCGGGGCAAAGCTGGGCATCCCCGAGGTGAAGCGCTCGCTGGTCGCGGCCGCCGGCGCGCTCCTGCGGCTCCCACGCGCCATCCCTCGCCCGATCGCCATGGAGTTGGCGCTGACCGGCGACCCGATCTCGGCTGAGCGCGCGCATGAGCTCGGGCTGGTCAACCGGCTGGCCGAGCCCGGACAGGCACTTGCGACCGCGCTCGAACTCGCGGAGGCGATCACCGTCAACGGCCCGCTCGCACTCGCGGCCACCAAGCGGGTCATGGTCGAATCGGTTGACTGGCCGGAGAGTGAGTTCTTCGACCGGCAGGCCGAGATCGCCGGTCCGGTGATGGCTTCCGAGGACGCACGCGAGGGTTCCCGGGCGTTCGCGGAGAAGCGCCAGCCGCGCTGGCAGGGACGCTGAGGTGCTACCGGAGGCGGGAGTCGGTCAACCGCAACGCCGGCCACGTATGTCGACGGCATGACCGCGGCGCTCCCAATCGGCGCTGTTGTACTCGGCCTCGGCGCGGTGGCCACCGCATTCGTGCCGGCCAAGCGCGCCATCGCAGCCCGCCGGGTGCCGGCTGGGGTTGAGCTCGCAACATCGTAGGCGCGCCGGTTTGACGACCCGCACCGCGGCCGCGCGGCGGTTGCGGCGCGCTCTCACTCCCCCGAAAGGGTGGCCACGAGCGTCCGCTGCCCACCGCGGTCGCGGTGCTCGCACAGATAGATGCCCTGCCAGGTGCCAAGGGCGAGGCGGCCGTCGGAGACGGGCAGGGTCAGCGAAGGGCCGAGCAGAGCCGCCTTGATGTGGGCCGGCATGTCGTCGGCTCCCTCCAGGGTGTGGGTCCAGTAGCCAGCGCCTTCGGGGACGGCCCGCTCGAACCAGGTCTCGAAGTCGCGGCGCACATCGGGGGAAGCGTTCTCGTTGAGCGCCAGTGAAGCTGAGGTGTGACAGATCAGCAGGTGCAACAGCCCGACGGTTACGTCGTTCAGCTCGCGCAACTCGCTCACCACCTCACGGGTGACCAGGTGAAAACCCCGTGGGCGCGGATCCAGCGTGATCTCGTGCTGTACCCACACGGCTAGTGGGCGCCACCGGAATGTTCGGCGCGAGCCACTAGAGCGGGGCGTCCGGTAGCCGAGCGGCTCGCATATCGACACGCTCACCTCGGAACGGGACAGCCTCACGTTCCAGGAGCTCCCGCTGGTGAGCGCCCTGGGTGAGCTTGCCGTCCGCCCGGACGATCCGGTGCCAGGGCAGCGACGGGTCGCCCGCGCGGTTGAGCACCATGCCCGCCAGGCGCGGCGCTCCGGGCGACACGTCGCCGTAGGTACGCACGAAACCGACCGGCGTCGACCGCACCCGCTCGAGGATCTGATTCAGTCGCCGAGACTCCACGGACTGCAGCATAAGCCGCGCCGACGGTTGCCGTCCTGATAGGGTCCCGGCTGCCGAATTCCCTGCTCACAGCGGGGAAGCGGGGGACCCAGGTCCTCTCGGGGCGAATCGCGGTCTGGTGACCGTGTAGCGCTTTCCACGATGAGCGCGAGCCCGACAGCTAACCCCGCAGGCCGAACCGCATGACTCTCAGCCGCCGAACTCTCTCGCTCACGCTCGCCTCGCTCGCCTCGCTCGCCCTGGCGATCTTCGCGAGTCTGGCCGGGGTGGGCGCCGTGCGGGTGGCTCCGGCGGCCGGCGCTGATCTCGGCCAGCTGAACTCACAGCTGGACTCACAGCGCGCGCTCCAGCAGAACCTCTCGGCCAACGTCGGCCGGCTGTCCGGACTGATCGCCTCCCTCACCGCTCAGATTTCCCTCGTGCAATCACGCGAGGCGGCGGTGCAGGGCGAGCTGTCCCAGGATCGATCCGTGCTCGGCGCGACCCAGGTATCGCTGCGACGAGAACGAACGCGGCTGGCGTTGCTACGAGCGCGCCTGGCGCAGGCCCAGATCCTGCTCTCTCGCCAGCTGGTCTCAAGCTACGAGGGCGACAGGCCTGATCTCGTCGGCGTGGTGCTCAACGCGCATGGATTCACCGACCTGCTGGAGACGCTCGACTTCCTGCATCGCGCCGAACGTCAGCAGCAGTCGATCATCTCGGTGACCCGCGAGCTGAAGGCTCGAGCCGCCGGCGCCGCCCAGCGCCTGGCCACGCTCGAGGTCGCAGATCGCCAGGCCGCTCAGGCCGCCGCGCTCCACGCGCGCGCGCTTGCCGCTATGAACGGGCTGCTGTCGTACAAGCAGGCTGCGCTGGCCCAGGCCCGGGCTGCGCAGCAGGGCGCGCTCGGCGCCAGCCGCGCGCGGGGAGCGCAGCTCCAGTCACAGATCTCCCAGATCCAAGCCCAACAGGCCGCAGCGGCGCGCG
>CAXMLR010000612.1:0-12477 GCA_964194275.1 uncultured Solirubrobacterales bacterium | reverse complement strand
CCGCTTGCCCGACGTCGCAGCCGACGCGCGCCGGAGTTCCGCCCGCCGGGCCCACGTAGTCAGTCAGTCCCGCGACTGCCTGCGCCGTCGCCTCGGAGTCGACCAGGCCACCGCAGTCCAGCGCGTGGCGTTCAAACACGCATCGTATTCCGGTGGCCGGAACGTCTTGGGTGTCACAAAGCACGACGTCGGCAGCAGCCGGATCAGCGCCTATCTCGGCCCCCAGCCGCGTGAGGTGCCGGGCGCTCACGCGCGCGGCCGGCGCCGCGCTGAGGACGGCAAGCGAGATTCCCTGCAACGGCTTCATCGCTGGCTGAGCTCACTCCTGACGGCGGTCCGCAACACCTTGCCGGTCGGCGATCGCGTGAGGCTCGCCATCGGCCGCACGAGTTCGGGCCATTTGACCTTGGCCAGGCCGGCCTTCTCACACCAATCGCGAAGCTCCTGCACCGAGGGCGGAGCGCCTCTGCTCACCACTGCGGCGGCGACCCGCTGCCCCAGGCGATCGTCGCCAACGCCGACGATCGCTACCTCGCGCACGCGCGGGTGGCTCGCGAGTACCTCCTCGATCTCGACCGGCGAGACGTTGACGCCGCCGCGACGGATCGTGTCGTCGCGACGTCCGGCGACCCGAAGATAGCCATCGCGATCAATCGTCGCCTCGTCTCCCGTGGCGCACCAGCCATCGGCCCGGAAGCGGCCGTCGCGGTCGGGACCCCAGTAGCCACGTGCCATCTGAGGGCCGCGCACGAGCAGCTCGCCCTGCTCGATCGCGAGCTCCATGCCAGGCAGCGGCAGTCCGTCCGTGGTAAGCACCTTCTCAGTCGGCGCGTCGGGCGGACAGGCCGTCACGCCGCCGCACTCCGAGGTGCCGTAATAGGCGCTGACGTGCGTCCCGGCCAGCGCCTCTCGCGCCCGCTCCAGCAGACTGGTGGGCACCGCCGCGCCGCCGCAGCAGAAAAATCGCAGGCCGTCCAAGCTGCCGATGGCCCCTGACTCCAAGAGCTCGACGGTGTCAACCAGAAACGGCGTCGGGCCAGCCACGAAAGTGCATCGATGCCGGGTGATGAGCTCAGCGGCCGCGAGTGCGTCCCAGCGTGGCATGAGGACCAGTGGGCAGCCCGCGCGCAACGCCAGCACCACCCCGTAGATCAGCCCGACCGCGTGCCCGACGGGCGCGGCGACGAGCACCGTATCGTCGCCACCGATCGCAAAGCGCTCGATGAACCCTTCGGGGATGCGCCGGAACGTCGCCTCGGTGTGAACAGCACCCTTCGGCGCGCCCGTAGTGCCCGACGTGTACGCCAACCAGGCGACATCGTCCGCCGCGCGAGCCACCGGGGTGTTGGGCAACGCCCGGACCCGGTCGCCGCGCGGTCGGAACCGGCGCGCCTCGAGTCCGTTCAGGGCCTCGTCGCCGAGGGTGGAGTCGGGCAGCACCACGAGCCGAGCTTGCACCTCGTCGACGACGTGGACGAGCTCGCGGCGCCACTGCCAGGGGACGTTGACCAGGACCGCGCCGCACAGGCGTATGGCAAGGTGCAGCGCGACGAACTGCATCGAGCTGGGCAGGCCGAGAACCACCCGGTCGCCCGGCGCCACCCCCTCGTCGATCAGCTCGCGGGCGAGCGATCGCGCCGCCGTTTTGAGCTCAGCCACGGTATGGGTTCGATCGCCGATCGCCACCGCCAGGCTGCCCGGATCGCGCTCGCTGAGCGCGATCCACTCGCAGCGGTCGGCCTCAGCCAACGCCATGCCGTGCCTCGAGGTCGGGAACGCCCGGGGTGGTCAGTGCCGGCAGCAGCTCGCCCGCGAAGCGTTCGATCGTCCTCAGCGTCACCGGAGTATCGACCTGCGATGGCGCGGTGTCCAGCGCGATGCTCTCCTCGTGGATCATGCCGAGCGCAAGGTGGTCCACGCCGGCCTGGGCAAACTCGGCCAGGCGCCTGACAACGGTGTCGGGTGTGCCGTGGACGCAGTACTTGTCGATCCAAGGGCTGAAGTCCTTCCCGTAGCGCCAGGATAGGTCGCGGATGCCCAGGTCGCGGGCCCGTTGCGGCGAGTCGTCCATGCTCACGTAGACAAACGCCGAGCGCGTAAACCCCGGCCGGAGCTCCGTGGCGAGCTCAGCCGCGCGCGTGTCCACTTCGGCGAACGCCGTCCGACAGCGCTCGGCCGTGTACATGTAGGGCATGTAGCCGTCGCCCAGCCGGGCGGCCCTCGTGATCGCCGCACGGCTGCGGCCCGCGATCCAGATCGGAGGACCACCGGCTTGGACGGGCCGGGGATGCATCCAGACGTCGTCGAGCTGGAAGATCTGGCCTTCGTAGGAGAAGCGCTCCTGGGTCCAGTACCGGCGCATGATCTCGATCGTCTCGGTGGTCCGCTGACCACGGCGCTCCATCGGGACGTCGCACGCCTCGAACTCCTTCGGATAGTCGCCGCCGACGCCCACGACGATGTCCAGGCGTCCGCAGGAGATGATGTCAAGGGTCGCGAGCTCCTTGGCGAGCATCGTCGGGTGGCGCAGCGGCGCCATGATCGCCGCTGGGCCGATGCGAACCCGCTTGGTCAGCGCCGCGACCCCCGCGAGCAGCGGGATAGCGTCCAAAATCGGGCGATGAAAGACGATGTGCTCCCCCGTCCACAGCGAGTCGAACCCAAGCTCGTCCACCGCCTGAAAGTACTCATCCGGCCACCAGACGCCGCCGCAGGTCACACCGAGCTTCATCTGCTCACTCCTGCCCGCGCAGCGCTGGTCTCTCGCTGAACGCAATAGTGCTCGACCTTTTCCACGTCCACGTCGATCCCCAGGCCCGGCGTTCCGGGGGCGATCAGCTCCCCGGCCTCGAAGCGAAACGGAGCCACGATGACGTCATCGTCGAAGTACCGTCCCGCGGATTGGGTCAGCCCCATTCCGGCCGGGGCATTGACGGGCACCACCGAGGGCAGCACGTCGGCGGGGGAGGCAAGCGCGAGCTGCAGGTTTGCGGCGTTGCCGATCCCCAGCTCGAGCGCCCCGTTGAGATCATGCGGAAGGCCCGCGGCGGCCGCCACCGCGCAGATGCTCCGAGCCCGCCCGAGCCCACCGGCCTTGCCGACGTATACCGACAGCGCATCGACCGCTCCGGCGGCGACGAGCTCCAAGGCGTCGGCGGGCGACCAACACGCCTCGTCGGCCATGATCGGCACCGGGGAACTCCGCCGCGCCTCGACCAGGCGCGCGATCCCCAGCAGCGGCTGCTCGACGAGATCGATGCCGGCATCGGCCAGTTCAGTCAGGGCGCGGCGTGCCGCCGGCCGCGTGGCGTAGCCGCCGTTGGCGTCCAGGCGCAGCATCACGTCCTCACCGAGCTCCTCGCGCAACCCCCGGACGAGCGCGACATCGCGTTCGATGTCGACGCCCCCCTTTATCTGCAGCGCCCGGACACCGTCGGCGACCGCGGTGCGCGCCTCATCCATCGCCTGATCATCCGGCATGATCCCAAGCATGTGCGCCACCGGCAAACGGGTGCGAACCGCGCCACCGAGGAGCTCGGTCACCGGAACGCCGTAGACCCGACCAGACAGATCGTGCACCGCGATGTCCAGGAGCGCCTTGGCGTACGGGTTACCGACCACGATGGCATCGAGACGCTGTCCGATTTCGCCGAGCATCAGCTCGACACCGAGCAGCTCGGGCGCGAGCTGCTGATGAACGATGGCGCAGATCGTCGCCGGTGTCTCCCCGTGTCGGCGCCCGTCGACGTCGCCCCAGTCCCGCAAGCCCACCACCTCGCCCCAGCCTTCGGCCCCGGAGGCGACGACCCGGACGAGCACAAACTCCCCCAGTGGCCGGGAGAGCGACAGCCAGCGGAAGTCGATCCGCGGCGGCAGACGGACGACGAGCGTCTCGATCAGCTCAATCTCAAAGCTCACGAGTCGACCTCACCGAGGGTGAGCACGAGATTGCCGTGCGCGTCCAGTCGGGCGTGCGTTGCTCGCGGGATGAAGGTTGTCGCGTCGGCCTGATGAACGACGGCGGGGCCGGCGAACGTGCTCCCGATGCTGAGGTCCCCGCGGTCATAGGTCGGAGTCGGCCGCCGGCCCAGGCCCGAAACGTAGACCTCCCGCGACCCAGGGTCCGGGGACGCAGCCGGCCGGGCTGAGAGCCGCGCGGCGGGAGGCTTGTCGAGTCGCACCCGCGCCGAGACGCGAAAAGTCACGATTTCGCATGGCTCGTCCGGGCTCGAGTAAGCGTACGCACGATGGTGCAGCTCGTGAAAGCTCGCGATCGTCGCCGCCAGGATCGCGTCGTCTAGGTCCTCGCCCGGAACGGGCACATTGACCTCATAGGCCTGACCCAGATAGCGGAGATCGCATGAACGCTCGAACTCGAGCCGCGACAGATCCAGGCGCGCGTCGGCGCGGACGTCCCCGGTCGCCTGGCGCTCGAGCTCAGCGAAGACACGGGCCGCGGCCTCGCTGAGCCGCGGCGCATCGCTGCGGTACATCTCGCTGACGGCGAAGTCCAGCCGGACATCGGCGGCCAGGAAACCCGCTGCCGAGAGGGTCCCGGGATGGAGCGGCACGATCACCTTCGAGATCGCCAAGCGGCGGGCGAGCTCGACGGCGTGCAGTGGGCCGGCGCCGCCGAATGCGACCAGCGCGAAGTCACGGGGATCGTCGCCGCGGTCGCGCAGCGCGACGCGAACGGCGCCCTCCATCGCCGCGTTGGCGACCTCGATCACTCCGGCCGCCGCAGCGTCGATGTCGATGCCGAGCTTTGCGGCGACGTGGCTCTCGACCGCGCACCGCGCCGCTTTGACCGACAGAGTCAGGCGGTCCGCGAGCGGCATCAGCTCCGTCAGCCGACCGAGAATGAGTTGGCAGTCGGTCACGGTTGGCAGTTCACCGCCGGCGCCGTAGCAGGCGGGACCGGGATCGGACCCGGCACTCTCGGGGCCAACCCTGAGCGCGCCGCCGGTGTCGACCGAGGCAATCGAGCCGCCCCCGGCTCCGATCGAATGCACCTGCACGCTCGGCAGCCGGACGGGCAGGCCCCCGATCACGAGCTCAGTGGTGTAGCGAGGCGCGTAGTCATCGATGATCGACACGTCGCTGCTCGTGCCGCCCATGTCGAACCCGATCAGGTTCGGCTCTCCGATCGCGCGCCCGAGCTCAACGCACGCGACGACACCACCCACCGGGCCTGACAGCGCCAGGCTCGCGGGACGAGACCGAGCGGCGCTCGGGGTCAGGGCGCCCCCGTTGGATTGGATGATGAATAGCGATGCAGTGCTGCCCACTTCCTGGAGCCCGCGCTCCAGCCGATCGACGTACTCGGCGATCAAGGGCATCAGCGCAACGTTCAGGACCGTCGTCGAGGTTCGCTCGTACTCCTTGAGCTCGCGCAGCAGTTCCGAGGATGCACACACGAAATAGCCATTGCTCTGGCGTAGCAGCTCGGCCATTTCCTGCTCGTGATCCGGATTTCGGTAGGCATGCAGGAAGGCGACCGCCACGGCCTCGGCGCCGCTCTCGCGCAACTGCTCGACGACTTCACGTGTGCTCCCGTGATCGAGCTTCTGCAGGACCCCGCCGTCGGCGTCGATGCGTTCGCGGACCTCGAAGCGCAGATCGCGTGGCACCAGCGGGTCTGCCCGCGCCATGAACGGGTCGTACAGGTCAAGCCGCCAGTGACGTCCGATCTCGAGCACATCACGGAACCCCTCGGTGGTCACCAGCGCGGTCCGCGCGAGGCGGCGTTCGATGATGGCATTCGTCGCGAGGGTGGTGCCGTGCAGCAGCAGCCGCATCTGGTCGGGCTCGACGCCCGCCTCGTCGGTCAGTGCCCGAAGACCACGGAGCACCGCACCGGCCGGGTCTCGCCGCGACGACGGCACCTTCAGGTGGTTGACGGCGCCGGTGGCGTGCTCGACCGCGACCACATCGGTGAACGTGCCACCGATGTCGATGCCCACGTGCCACAGTCTGCTCACGCGTCGACGCCTGCCCGCGCCAATCCGTACTCGCGTACGGCTGCCTCCACTGACACCTTGCCCTCGGCGATGTCGCGTGCCAACGCCCGTGGGTCGCGTTCGATGGGATCGCCGAGCCCACCACCTCCCTGCGTCAGGACAGTAACGCGGTCGCCCTTGCGCAGCCGGCGCGCCTGTGTCTTGCCCGCCAGCTCTTCGACGACCCCGTCGCGCTCGACCAGCAGCTTGGCGGCCGCCCCGGGCTGGCCGCCGTGCAGGCCGGGCGGCGGATACTTCACTCGGTCGAACTGCGTGGACAACTCGCAGTCCTCCAGGACCTCAAAGCTGCGCTCGGCCCCGAGACCACCGCGATGTCTACCCGCGCCGCCAGAGTCGGGCCGCAGGCCGTAGCGAAGGATCCTGAGCGGAAACTCGTTCTCGACGAGCTCGACTGGGTTGTTGGCGAGATTGTGGATGCCGGCTGAGAGGCAGTCGGGACCATCCTCCCCGGGCCGGCCTCCCCAGCCACCGACCTCGATTTCGAACTGCACGTTCGCTCGTCCCTCGCTGTCGTACCGCGAGAGCACGTAGACATTGGAGTTGCCGTAGTAGGAGGCCACGGCGCGCTCGGGCAGCGCGAGTCCGAGCGCGGCCATCACGACGTTTGCGATTCGGTGCGTGAAGATGTTGCGCCCGACCACGGGAGCGGGGAAACGCGGATTGAGCACCGTCCCTTCCGGTGCGACGATCTTGATCGGTCGGTATGCGCCCTCGTTCGGGGCGATGCCCGGGTCCAGGACCGCCGTCACGGCGTAGTAGGTCGCTGACTCCGTTGACGCGATCGGGCAGTTGATCGGGCCCCGGACCTGGGGCGCCGTCCCGGTGAAGTCCACGACGAGCACGTCGCGCTCGCGGCTGACGGTGACCTCAATCGCCAGGGGCTCGTCCTCCAGCCCGTCCCCGTCCACGGTATCCGCCGCGGCAAAGGTTCCCTCCGGGAGGGTGAGGATCGCGGCGCGCATCCGTCGCTCGGAGGTGGCGATCAGCTCGTCCATCGCCGCGAGCAGGGTCGATGAGCCGTACCGCCCGGCGAGGCGCAGCACGTCGGCGGCGCCCACCGACAGCGCGGCGATCTGGGCGCGCAGGTCGCTGACGGTTTTGCTCGGCACGCGGATGTTCGCCGCGAACAGCGGCATGAACAGCTCGTTCGGCACGCCGGCGGTCACGATCCGCGATGGCGGGATCCTCAGCCCCTCCTGGAAGATCTCGGTGGCGTCGCCGCCGTAGCTTCCCGCCGCGCGGCCGCCGACATCCAGGTGATGGCCGAGCGTGCCGGTGATCGCCAGGCAGACCCCTTCGTGAAAGACGGGGGAGAATGTCTGGATGTCGGGGAGGTGCTGGCCGCCTGAGTAGGGATCGTTGGTGACATAGACGTCGCCGTCCTGCCATTCGGAGAGCGGAAAGCGTTCGCGGATCAGCGTCCGCAACGCCCGGGTCATCGAGTTGAGGTGCATCGGGATGCGGGTCGACTGCGCGACGATGCCGCCCGATCGATCGAATACTGCGGTCGAGTAGTCGAGCATTTCGCGTATGACCTGTGAATGCGCCGAGCGTTCGATCGCCGTCGCCATCTGCTCGGCGGCCGCCACGAGCCCGTGTCGGATCACCTCCAGCGTGATCGCATCGCGGCCCGCGGCGCGCTCGGCGGTGGCGCTGACCGTCATTTCACCACCGTCGCTTCGCTGGTCGATTCCACCGGGTTGCCGTAGCTCGCTTGGATCGCGTCCCAGCCGCTGCGCACGTGAGCCACCATTGCGTCGCGGGCCTCGTCTGCTCGACGACCGCGCAGGGCTGTGATTATCGCGTCGTGCTGGTCGGCGAACACCGTCGGATCGCTGCGGTACACGGGGTCGTAGAGCTCCCGTTGCAGCCGCCCCCAGTAGCTGGCGAGGATCACCGTCAGGTTTGACGCGGTGGCGTTGTAGATCGTCCAGTGCAGGTCGGAATCAAGTGCGACCAGCCGGCGACGCTCGAGCGGCTCGCCTTGAGCCAGCACCTCACGAAACTGACGCTGCAGTCCGGTGACAGTACTCAGATCGTCATCGGTGATCTTCCCGGCGGCGGCCGCGGCGAGCTCGCCCTCGAGGGCAGCGCGGGCGTCGTAGAGCGCCGCGGCCTCCGCGGCGCTGGTCCGCTGTGTGACGGACGTGCCGCGCCCTCGTCGGCGCTCGATCAGCCCCTGACTCTCCAGCGCGCGGATCGCCTCACGAACCGGCGTCCGGCTGACCCCGAGGTGCCGAGCGAGCTCGTCCTCAGTGACCCGGGCACCCGGCTCGATCCCCCCTCCGATGATCTCCAGCTCGAGCTGCTGGCGGATGTGCTCGGAGTAGGACAGCGGCAAACCCCGGCCCGGGTAGGGGCGCCCGGTCGCGTCATAGATGCTCAGCGACTCTGCGCCCTTGAGTAGAGGCTCAGCCATCGTGGTTGGTCGCTCGCCCGGTCGTCATGCCCCCGGCGCGACCCGCGCGCCCTCCATGTCCATGATCTCGTCCCACCTGGCGGCCAGCTGCTCGACGGTGGGAACCGCCGCGAACTCGGCTCCTCCCGACTCGCAGTAACGGACGCGGGTGTAGCTACCGCTGGCCGCGTGAATGACCTCGCCGGTGATCGGGCACTCCTCGGACATCAGGTGCGCGACGAGCACCGAAACGTACGCCGGGTCAGCCGGCTGATCGAGGATTCCGGCCGACATCCGGGTGGTCGCGATCGGCGAGATCGCGTTCGCGAGCACGTTCTTGCTCGCACCCTCGATCGCGAGCGTGTTGATCAGGCCGACCAGCCCGAGCTTGGCGGCTCCATAGTTCGCCTGGCCGAAGTTCCCGTATAGGCCGGTCACCGACGTCGTCACCACGATCCGGCCAAAGGCCTGATCGCGGAAGTGCGGCATCGCTGCGCAGGTCACGTTGAAGCTCCCGTACAGATGCACCTTCAGCACCGCGTCCCAATCCTCGGCGCTCATCTTGTGAAAGGAGCGGTCGCGGAGAATGCCGGCGTTGTTGACCACCCCATCCACGCGGCCGAACACGCGCAGGGCGGTCTCGACGACTTCCGCGCCGCCGTCACTCGTGGCGATGTCGTGGTAGTCGGCCACCGCCTCGCCGCCGGCGGTGGTGATCTCCGCAACGACGGCATCGGCGGCCGAGCTTCCAGAGCCCGAGCCATCGAGCGCGGCACCCAGGTCGTTGACGACCACCCGAGCGCCGCGCCCGGCGAGAAACAGCGCGTGTTCGCGTCCGAGGCCACCACCGGCTCCCGTGACGATCACGCTCTTGCCCTCGACCCCGGGCATCAGCTCACGCCCTGTTCTGATCCCGCGGCTCGGGTCCGCATCAATGAGACGAACACGCCCGTTTGTACTGTCTCGCCACGCTGGTTCTTGATCTCCTGGCCGATCCGCAAAATGCCGCGATCGGGCTTGCGGGATAGGCGCGTTTCCAGGATGGTCGAGTGCATCCGGATCGTGTCCCCGAATCTGACCGGCGCGACGAAGCGCCAGTCCTCGAGGCCTAACAACGCGAGGTTCGTGCCGGTGAAGATCCCGGTTTGGATCCCCAGGCCGGAGGCGATCGAGAGCACCAGCAGACCGTGGGCGATCGGGGTGTCGAAGCCCGCCTCCTTGGCGAACTCACGGTCAACGTGCAGCGGATTCAGGTCGCCCGAGAGGCCGGCGAACGTCATCACGTCTGACTCGGTCACCGTGCGTCCGCTCGTCAAGAACTCCGCGCCGACCTCGAAGTCCTCGAAGTACATCCCAGTCATGGCGACGCCGATCGCTCGATCCCGAGCAGCCTCGCCGCGTTCTCCTTGAGGATCAGCGGTTTGACCTCTTCACGGAAGCCGGCCTGTTCGAAGTCGCTGATCCAGCGGTCCGGCGTGATGAACGGGAAGTCCGAGCCGAATAGCACGCGGTGTTTAAGCAGCGTGTTCGCGTGATGCACGAGCTGGGCCGGGAAGTACTTCGGCGACCATCCACTGAGGTCGATGTACACGCGTGGCTTATGCATGGCCACTGCGATCGCCTCGTCTTGCCAGGGCGCGGAGGGATGGGCGAGGATGATCGGCATCTCTGGGAAGTCGACGGCCACGTCGTCCAGGTAGATCGGATTGGAGTACTTCAAGCGGATCCCGGCGCCGCCGGGCTGACCCATGCCGATGCCGCTCTGCCCGGTGTGAAACAGCGCTGGAAGCCCTGCCTCCTCGATCACTTCGTAGAGCGCGTAGGCATGGCGATCGTTGGGATAGAACGCCTGCATGCTCGGGTGGAACTTGAAGCCCTTGACCCCGTGCTCTTCGATCAGGCGACGGGCATGGATCGCGCCGAGTCGCCCCTTCCACGGATCGATGCTGGCGAACGGGATCAGCACGTCCGGGTGGCGGGCGGCGACCTCCGCGACTTCCTCGTTGGCGACGGGAACCTCACCGGTCCCGGCCGCGCTGTCGACCGGAAATACGACCGCTGCCATGCTGCGCGCGCGGTAGTGGGCGGCAACGTCCTCGGCCGTGACCGCGGTGTCGATGTCCGTCTTGAACATCTTCGTCGCCTCGAGGCGCCCCGCGCGGGTGATCGGATCCTCGGGATCGGTCAGAGAGACTTTCACGTGGGTATGGATGTCGATCGCCACCAGCTCGTCGAGGTTCACGTGAGCTCCTTCGCCGACAATGCCCGTTTGAGCACCTTGCCCGTGACCGATCGGGGCAGCGTGTCGATGAATCGCACCACGCGAGGCTTCTTGTAGGGCGCGGCCCGCGCGACCACGAGGGCCACGATCTCGGACTCATCGGGACGTGGAAAACCGTCGCGCGGCACGATCCAGGCGACGACGCGTTCCCCGAAGCGTTCGTCCGGCTCGCCGGTGACGGCAACCTCGCTGACGGCCGGGTGTGCGGCGATCAGCTCCTCCACCTCCTTGGAAGCGATGTTCATGCCGCCGGACAGAATCATGTCCTTCTTGCGGTCGACGATGCGCAGAAAACCGTCCGCGTCGACGGTCGCGATGTCACCGGTGTGAAACCATCCGGCCGCATCGACGAACGACTCGAGGCCGCCAGCACCAAGGTAGCCCGCCGCGACGGTGTAGGTGCCGGGAGCTCCGGCACGCACCAGCACCTCGCCCGGCTCGTCGACGCCGACCTCGCGGCCGTCCTGCGCCTCGAGGCGGACCTCGACCCCCTGCAACGGTCGTCCGCACGAGCGCGGACGCTCCAGCTGATCTTCGTGATCCAAAAACGTGATCAGCCCCGCCTCGGTGCTGCCGTAGGCGCTGCCGAACCGCGCCCGCGGGAACAGCTCCATGACCTCGCTCAGCAGATCCGCGGGCATGCTCTCCCCCGACATCAGGACGTGGCGCACGTTGCCCATCGGTGCCAGCCGCGCGGCGCGGCGCAGCCCCAGGAGATCCCTCATCGCGGTGGGGACGCCGGTCACGGCGGTGATGCCTCGGTCGCGGACCGCGTCGGCCAGCGCGTCGGGCGTGTAGCGCTCGAGTAGGTACGTCGTGGCGCCGAGGATCAGGGCGCACAGCAACAGGGGCTGCGCCGCGCGGTGCGCGAGAGGGGTGAACAGCAGGAACCGGTCAGACGGGTCATAGCCCATCGTGATCTGAGGCATGAACACCGACGTCACCTGGGTCGCGCGCGTGTATACGACGCCCTTGGGCTTGGCGGTCGTGCCCGACGTGTAGACAATCACGTCCTCGCGTCCGGGCAAGGCGACGGGTGGCGCGCCCGGCGCCGTCGCCGCGTCCTCGTAGGCGTCACCGACGGCGAGAGTCCTGTGCGAGGCGAGCAGCTGGCGGAGCTCGTCGTCCGCGGGCTCCAGCTCGTCGTGCACCACGACGCCGATGCGGGCGTCCTCGAGGATGTGGGCAAGCTCGCGGCTGCGGTAGTAGTGGTTTATCGGCACGACCGGGATGCCGGCCTTGTGCCCCGCGAGGTACGTCTCGATCCACTCGACTCGGTTGCGACAGTAGATGCCGAGCCGACCTGCGCCACCCCCGAGCCGCTCTTGGAAGTGGTGAGCGAGCGCGTCGGTTCGACGATCGAGCTCGGCGAAGCTGCGGCTCCCGCCATCCCATTCGATCGCGATTCGCTGCGGAGCACGCCTCGCCCCGCCGCGAAACAGCGTCGCGATGGTGGCTGCCTCGCCAATCAGCACGGCGAGGAGCATACATGAGATCGAGCACTGTATACAGTCGACTGGACAGCGCTGACAGAGCACGGTATGCTGCGCCTCGCAACATGCCGGCTTGGGTTGAACGACTGCACTGGGGGATCAGATGAACGCGCCTCGCGCTGGCCTAACCGAGCTTGAGAACCACGTCGTTGACGAGTTCGTCGCGGGGCGTCTCTCTCGCCGCCAGTTCATCCAGCGAGGGACGGCGATCGGCATCTCGATGTCGGCGGTGAGCGGGATCCTCGCTGCATGCGGAAGCTCGAGCTCGAGCTCGAGCCTGTCTCT